>PWZG01000307.1 GCA_003567575.1 PVC group bacterium
CAAACAGTCATGGAGTCAGCCTTTTTTTTCAATGCGGAAGACAGTGGCTCATCGTCTCACAGAGGTGTAGACAGTGATATGCGCCCTGTGACGTTGCTCATCTTGACATATCCACCCCGGTTTGCTACCGTTTCTCCCATGAAAGCGCTCCTAAAAACCGGCCCCACGCGAGGCGCACTGGCGCTGAGTGTAGCGGCTGCTATGCTAGCGACGAGCGCGGCGGTTAGCACCGAGTCGCCAAGGTCGATTGAATTCGAAGATGTGACCGAGCAACTTGGCCTCACAGTGCATCTTAAGGGTTGGGGGCTGGGGCATGGCGCTGCGTGGGGGGACCTGACCGGCAATGACCGACCGGACCTTTACATCGGCGCGTTTGCCAGCCACGGGATGTACGACGGCGTCGATGTGCCGTTGCCAAACATGCTGTTTCTAAACGGCACCTACGTCGAGCACCTGCCCGGGTTCTTCCGCATCCCCAACCTGCAGGGCGACGAGTGGCCCTGCGGCGCCGCCTTCGCCGACCTCACCGGCAACGGCTGGCTCGACCTGGTCGTCACCGTGCATGGCGAATCGCGACGCGATGCGTTCCCGGGCCACGTGTTTCTTTACATCAACCGCGGCCTCGACGAGCAGGGCATGCCGCGGTTCGAAGATCTCACCGCGCAGGCCGGCCTCGACATCACGCTGCCTCACTTCGGTAGATCCGAGCTGGTGCTCAAGGCGGCGAACCTCAACCCCATGGGCGTGGGCGCAACTGTGCGCCTCTACGCCAGCGGACACGCGGGTGACCCGGAGTATCTGCTAGGGCGCGGTGACATCGCCCTGGCCAACGGCTACACCGTCGGCGGTGAGGCGCTGGCGCACTTCGGCTTGGGCGAGCATGAGGCTTGCGCCGTGGTCGTCCACTGGCAGGGTCACGAGGTCGTGTTGCGTGACGTGCCGGCCAACCAGAGCCTGACGGTACCGGTTGGCGAAGCGTAGTCCATGCTCCCAAGAAGGTCTACCACAAGGGACTGGAGGGCATCAGCCCTTAATAATAAACTTTACAAGCAGTGAGAAGTGTGTCGTATTATCCGCCGCGCAAAGGAGGAGTGGCGAATATGACAAGGCCACTGCGAGTGGAGTTTTCCGGGGCGATCCATTGTGTTACCTTTTCGGATGTTAGGGGATGCGCCTTCGCTAAGAAGCTACGGCGGCACAAGTTGTCCACCGGAACAGCTTAACCGTTATTCTTTTTCCTTGACGGCGCCACCCTGCTTGGTCCAGACTAGCAAGCAGGTATCGTGGATCGTGGGGCGGCGTTCCTCCCCTCGACCGTCGGATTTATGAGAATCGCCGTCGCCATCGAACAAAACCGCGGAAATATCTTCAATGACAACCCATTCACAACAAGGATCGAATCCATGAGAAACCCATTCAGCGGCATCGTGTTGTGCGTATTGATCGCCGTCAGTCTCACGCAGGCGGAGACACCCTTGGTCATCGCGTCCCGGGGGGCGCGTCCCGTGGCGGAGGCGGTGACGAAACCTGCCGATTTCTTTGTATGCTCCGTTTCAATAACCAGTGAAGGCAGAACGCCGGAAGCGAGTTTGGACGATCTTCAGCTTGCGAACACCCGACTCCTGCAAACCGCCGAACAGGATCCGGTGATCAGGATTCATAAAGGCCCGGTCTGCCTGGCTGCGGAGGATCAGGCCAACCGCCCCTTTGCAACAATTTCCGTTGAACAGGTTGCTCAGGCAACAAGCCATCACCATATCCTTGTGCCGATTGCCCTCAACAAACCCAATGCTTTATCCGCGGGACTGATGATCAATGATTTTCTGGCAAAAATTCGCATGCCCGCCCGGACAAAGTATACGCAGGGACAAGTCAAACTCGCTGTCGACAATCCCGAACAGTACCGCGGGGAAATACTGGAAAAGATTGCCCAAAATATCAGTCTTTACAGGAAAGTGCTCGAACCCAGAGGGTTGATACAGGTGAGCGGATTGGAGACTCCGGTTCGCGTCAGTCAACTGGACGATCAGACGGTGGCGTTGTATATTGATTATCGTCTGACGTTGAAAAGCGACGACGGTCGATAATAATCATAATTCACGCAGGGTATCAGGGGTCAGCGCAACGTTTCAATAGCTTTCGCAGGCCGGTCCGACATGCGCCACACGTAAGCGTTTGCACCTGAGACAATCTGCCCGCAATTGATCAACCTTTGAGCATTTCCATTAGCCGTTTCAATTTGCGAACGGTTTCAAGCAATTCGGTCTTGCGTTTTTTCTGAACCTCGACCACGTTTGCCGGCGCTTTACATATAAATCCTTCGTTGGCAAGCTTTTTGGTTACCCGCCCGAGTTCCTGTTCGGTTTTTTCGAGTTGTCCGTTGAGTTTGGCGACTTCGGCCGCGACATCGATGACGCCCTCGACGGGCATATAGATGGCGCCAAGTCGTCCGACGCCGCTGGGGATGGCGCCATCCGGCTGGAATTCGGGATCGATTCTTACGCGTGATGCCCGTAAGTGGGTAAGTAACGACGCCTGGTCCGCATGCAATCGTTGGGCGGTCTCATTGTTGACCGGTTTAATTATATAATCGATTTTACGGCTGGGCGGCACCTCGTAGTCGGCGCGCAGGTTACGCCCTACCCTGATCAATTCCTGCCGGTTATCGACATACTCGGTGGTTGCGGCATCGATCCCCAAAGTTTTCAAGGTTGCCTGTTCAAACGGTTTGGGCCATGGCGCGTCGAGGATCGAATCGCTATCCCGGGCATACCCCATGACATGCCAAAGTTCCTCGGTAACGAACGGCATAAACGGATGCAACAAACGGAGTGTATTCGAAAAAACCGTATGCATCAGGGCAAGGGTTCGCCGGCGTCGCGCCGGATTGTCGCCATAGAGCGGTTCCTTGGAGTATTCCACATACCAGTCACAGAACTGGCGCCAGGTAAACTCGTAGAGTGCGTGGGCGGCATCATTGAACCGCATTTTTTCCAGACTTGCATGGCAGGTCTGAATGGTTTCGTGCAATTTGGCCAGTAAATGCAGGTCATCGGCGGCATCCAGCGGGCCGTCGTCCGGTCCGATGAAAACCGGTTTATCATCGCCGCTTTGCATGTGCAGATAACGCGCGGCATTCCAGAGTTTGGTGGCGAAATTCCGGCCGATCGCGAATTTATCGCTGGAAAGAAATACATCCTGTCCGGTGGAGGTAATCATTACCAGACTGAATCGCAGGGCATCCGCACTGTACTTGTCGACGATGGTCAACGGATCAATGGAATTCCCGAGACTTTTACTCATTTTACGGCCTTGTTCATCGCGTACCGTTCCATGAATCAGAACATCCTGGAACGGGATATCATCCATGAACTCAAGTCCTGACATGATCATGCGGGCCACCCAGAAGAAAATGATTTCCGATGCCGTGACCAATGTATTCGTGGGATAAAATGCCTTAAGCTCGGCGGTATTTTCGGGCCATCCCTGGGTGCTGAAGGGCCAGAGCCAGGAAGAGAACCAGGTATCGAGGACATCCGGATCCTGTTGCAACTTGGAAGAACCGCATTCAGGACATTCGGCCGGCTTTTGCCGTGCCGCCCACTCGTGATCGCATCGATCGCAATAATAAACCGGAATACGATGGCCCCACCATATCTGTCGCGAGATACACCAGTCGCGTATGTTTTCCATCCACTCCAGGTATACCTTGGTCCATCGGTCGGGTGTAAACCGGATACGTCCGTCCCTCACCGCATCAATGGCGGGTCGCGCCAACGGTTTCATTTTAACGAACCACTGTAGCGACAGCCGCGGTTCGACGACGGTATCGCACCGATAACAATGCCCGATCGCATGCGGATGCGGTTCCACCTGTTTAAGTAAATTGGCTTTCTCGAGATCAACCAGGATACGCCGGCGGCACTCGAAACGGTCCAGTCCCTCGTACGGGCCGGCATCCTCGTTCATGGTTCCGTTTTCGTTCATGACGTTGACCGGCACCAGATTGTGACGCAAAGCCATGGCAAAATCGTTGGGGTCATGCGCGGGTGTCACCTTGACGGCGCCGCTACCGAATTCGGGATCAACGAAATCGTCGGCGATAACCGGTATTTCGCGTTCGACAACAGGTAAAATAAGTTTGCGGCCCACCATATCCCGGTATCTGTCGTCGCCGGAATGGACGGCGACGGCGACATCACCCAACAAGGTTTCGGGACGGGTCGTGGCGACGGTCAGGTAGTGTTGTTTATGACGGTCCTTAACCTTATAGCGGATGTGGTAAAGTTTGCCGTCGACATCCCGGTGTTCGCTTTCCTCGTCCGACAACGCGGTACGGCAACGCGAGCACCAATTGATGATATAATTTCCCTTATATATCAGGCGCTTTTCGTAGAGCCTAACAAAGACTTCGACCACGGCGCGGCTGAGACCTTCATCCATGGTAAAGCGTTCGCGATCCCAATCGCAAGCGCAGCCGAGTTTCTTTAGCTGGCCAACAATGGTGCCGCCGTATTCCTCACGCCACTTCCAGACGCGTTGTAAGAACGCTTCACGTCCAAGATCTTCACGCGACAGATTTTCTTCCTTCAATTTACGTTCCACCACATTCTGGGTGGCAATCCCGGCATGATCGGTGCCGGGTAACCATAGCGCATTGTATCCGTCCATACGCCGCCAGCGAATGAGTATATCCTGCAGCGTCACATTAAGCGCATGACCCATGTGCAGTATCCCGGTCACGTTCGGTGGCGGGATAACAATCACGTATGGAGTTCGCTTGGAATCCGGATCGGCATGGAATCGTTTGGTCTCCAGCCAATGCTGGTACCAGCGGGTCTCGACTTCCTTGGCGTTATAGTTTTTCGTTAATTCCATTTTTTTCCTCTTCCCGGAACAGTTTGTATTGCACGCTGTCCGCCAGCGCCTCCCAGGAGGCTTCGATGATATTCGGCGATACGCCTACGGTACGCCAGCTTTCGTGGCCGTCAGTGGATTCGATCAGTACCCGTGTTGTCGCCGCGGTTGCCTCTTCAGGATCGAGGATCCGGACATGAAAGTCCGACAGGGTGACATTTTTTATCAGCGGGTAAAATCGCGTCAAGGCCTTGCGCAGCGCGCCGTCCAGAGCATTTACGGGGCCGTCACCATCGGCCACCGTATGTTCAAATTCGCTGCCGACGCGCACTTTGATGGACGCTTCAGAAATACACGGTTCGTTCTTCCCGCGTTTTTCGATGATGACCCGGAATCCTTCAAGTTCGAAAAAGGGTTTATGTTGTTTGAGTTCTTTCTGGATCAGGATTTTGAACGATGCTTCCGCGGCCTCGAAGGCGTACCCCTTGTTTTCCATTTGTTTGACGGCTTCGAGAACATGTTTCGATTCTTTGGCGGCGGCGCTCAAATCGACGCCCAGTTCAGCGGCTTTAAGCAATACGCTGCTGACGCCGGAACCTTCCGAGACAAGAATACGACGCCGGTTACCCACTTGTGCCGGATCGATATGTTCGAATGACAAAGGATTCTTTTTGACGGCATTGACATGCATGCCGCCCTTATGGGCAAAGGTACTCTCGCCGATATACGGCGCCTTGGTATCGTGCCGACAGTCTACCAATTCGTCGACAAACAACGACATGGCACGCAGGGTGCGTAACGCTTTCGGGTCATGCAAACAGCGGCATCCCATCTTCAGCATCAGGCTGGGCAGGATCGTGCAAAGATTGGCGTTGCCGCTGCGTTCGCCATATCCGTTAATGGTGCCCTGAACCTGGCATGCTCCGGCGCGGACCGCTTCGATACTGTTGGCGGCCGCCAGGCCGGCATCATTATGTGCATGGACGCCGACCGGGATGGTGAATGTTTTACAAACGTGCCGCGTGATGTCATGGATTTCGTGCGGTAATGATCCGCCGTTGGTATCGCACAACACCACTGCATCGGCGCCGGCCTCGATGGCCACGCTCAGGCAGGTCATGGCATAATCCGTATCCGCTTTGTAACCGTCGAAAAAGTGTTCGGCATCGAAAAACGTTTCCCTCCCGTTTTCCTTGCAAAAACGGATGGTATCAGCGATCATGGCCAGATTTTCGTCCGGCGCAACATTCAAGATATCGCGGACGTGCAGTGGCCATGTCTTTCCGAACACGGCTACCGTCGGCGTTCCCGCATCGAGCAGTTTAAGAAGCGCCGCATCGTCGGCGGGCGAGGTAGCCGCCCGCCGGGTACTGCCGAAGGCTACCAGTCGCGATCGTTTCAGTTTATGAGCGCCGGACTTGAATGCGTCGAAAAAGGCGATATCCTTGGGATTCGAGCCCGGGAAACCGCCCTCGATATAATCAATGCCGAATTCGTCCAGCCGTTGCGCGAGCGCAATTTTGCCGGGCAAGGTAAACGAGATGCCCTCGGCCTGTGCGCCGTCGCGCAAGGTGGTATCATAAATCAGCACTCTTTTGTTTGAATTCGTCATAACGCTTTTCATTCATG
>PWZG01000478.1 GCA_003567575.1 PVC group bacterium
GGGACGATCATTATGATGCGCTGAGGAAATCTTTGCGGTTTGTGCAGCCCGAGATAGGATCTCGCGCCACATGCAACGCTGGGGCCGCACATACCTGCCAAACATGGGGAAAACGTAAATGCCACGATCCGAGAAGAGAAACACAGCCTTGAAAAATTAATCTCCTCGAAAACCGAAAAGACCAAGAGCATGATCGACGCCGAACGTATTACCCTAAACCCTTCTTCCCGTAATCTCATGCAGATGGCGTCCGATCGTCATCTATTCATCGACGACAGTTTGATTGCCGCGTCGCGCCATGTAACGCATCGCCTTGTTCGTCCGGAAATTCAGTTTGAAAACCTGTTGGCCGCCGATCAACCGTGGGAAAGCGGTCGAGCCGGCGTCTGGGCGTCGATCTGCCATTTCGAGGGTCAATACCGGTTGTGGTACGAAGCGTATGCGTGGAATGCGGCCAAAGGCACGCTCGATTCCGGCAGTCATGCCGTATGCCATGCGGTGTCCCGAGATGGGGTGCATTTCGAAAAACCGGAATTCGGACTTTTCGAGGCCGGCGGGACGAAACGCAACAATATCGTCATGCGCGACACCGAAGGCTGCGTCTTCCTGGATCCGGTGGGGCCGCCGGAACGTCGTTTCCGGGCGCTGGTCAATGTACGGGGTCCCGCGCGGCGTCAACGTCCGAACCATTGGCCGTTGATGGCGGATATTCACCTTCCCCGAACCTGGATGCTATATTCGGCTGACGGTATTCACTGGAACCGGTCGGAACAGCCGTTTACTGGGTACTGGCTGGGCGCCACCCAGTCGCCGATCTGGGACGATCGCCTGAACGAATGGATTCTTTACGCGCGTTGTCACGTCAAAAAGCCCGATGGCAGCGGATGGCGGCGGGCATTCGCGCGCCTGCCGTGCGGACGGGACGGGTTGGACCGGCCGATCGTGTTGCCCGATCCGCGCGGGCGGCAGAACCTCGATCCGAGCGAAGCGCTGGACAGGGACGTGTTCGAATTAAACGAGGCCGATGGCGCGCCGGTGGTCATCGATACCGACGATCGGGACGGCGAAGGCGCGCAGGTGTACGTCACGAACGTCTGGAAATATCCCCGGGCCAGTGATGTCTATCTTGCGTTGCATGCGATCTGGTATGACAGGAAAGGCGGCGAGGAGGCGTCCGACGGATTCGAGGGACAGATCGCCTTCTCGCGTGACGGCATCCGGTGGCAACGGCCATGGCGTGAACCGGTGCTGCCGCTGGGGCTTCGCGGCGGACCCTACGGCGGTCAGACCCATCCGTTGCCGACGCCGGTGATCGACGGTGATGAAATCCTGCTTTACTTCATGGGGCACGCCCACACGCATAAGGAACCGATCCATCATGACCGCCAGGGTCATCTGGCACGCGCGATCTGGACGCTTGACCGTTTCGCCGCATTCGACGCTTCCTTTACTACGCAACGTCCCGGGGAACTGGTGACGCATCCATTCGTCTTTGCCGGCAAGCGTCTGCTCTTGAACATGGATGCATCGGCGGCGGGAGTGCTGCATGTGGCCCTGGAGCGGGCCGACGGGATACCCATTCCAGGATTTACGCTGGAAGATTCCAACCCGTTGTATTTGAATGGCATCGCGCAACCGGCCGGCTGGCGCGGTAACAGCTTGATTGGTCACTTGGCCGGCCAACCAGTCCGGATGCGGTTTCAAATGCGTGCCTGCCGATTGTTCGGGTTCCGTTTTGAACCGTAATAATGGCATCCTTATGAACGGTCATCCGTTGCGAGACATCACCCGTTTCTTTCACGTTTAATCCGACACCCGACACCCGACAACCCACACTTCAATCCCGGCCGAGAGAGTGCTTGACAACGAAGGGTTGTATCATATATAAAGATTGGCGGCAGGAAATAGTGTATGATAACTACGACGGTAACCAAATGGCAGGAAGCCTACGAGATACTGGCTCAGGAAATCGATACCGGTGTTTTTCAGCCCGGCGCCGCGTTCATTTCCATCAAGGACGTCTGCGAGCGGTTTTCGTTCAGCACCATAACCGCGCGACGCGTGTTCGATGAGCTCAAGGCCGGCAATCGGATCCGCGCCCGGCAGCGGCGGCATGCGATCGTTTTGGGTCCCTCGCAAGCCGAAGGCTTGGCTGTGGCGCAACCCCAAACCGTCCTGCTATGCTATCGGGCCTACGGGGCGGGATTCGATGCCGCGCAATCCGGCGGGCATGCGCCGCATGTTTATCATGAGCTGCTGCGTGGATTTCAAAGGTCGCCTTTCGATCGCTTGTTCAGGATCAAGCCGGTCTCGATCGATTTCTGTCTGTCGCATCCCAAGGCCGTTCGAAATGCATCCGTGCTCATGAATCAGGAAGTCCTGTTTATCCCCGGCGATACCCCGCACATTGACACCGAACGGGTGCGCCGGGTTCGCGAGATCCTCAATCCGATCGTCTTCCATGTATTGGTTCCCCAAAACGGCATGACGGAGGTACGCCTGGACAAGGCCGCCGGCAAGCGGGCCATGATAGATTGCCTGGCGCAAGCCGGGCATCGGCGCATCGGATACCTGGGCAGCACCCCCGCGAAGATCTGGTCGGGCGCCGGCTTTCAGGGGTATCTGGAGGGACTGACGGCCCATGATCTGCCGTTCAATCCCGAATGGATCGGTATTACGGTCGGCAACGATCCCGAGCGGGTGCGTGCGGCGATCACGCGGCTGATGAGCGCCTCGCCGAAACCAACGGCGGTCGTGTGCGGCAACGACGCACGGGCGCTGACGGTGCTGGCCTGGTGCCGCGAACAGGGGATCAACGTGCCCGGGGACCTTGCGGTTACCGGATCCGGGAACATGCACGAAGCGGAACTGTGCACACCGCCTTTAACGTCGGTCGATGACTGCGCGGACGAAGTCGGCTTCGCGGCGCTTGACCTGCTGCGCCGCCGCCAGGCGGGCACGCTGACGGAACCCGCGAAAGTCACGATTCAGCCCCGGGTTGTCCTGCGCGCCTCACATGGCGGCGACAGCGCCCCATCGAAAACCAAAATACATTGAGCAACCAAGATATGAAATCCAAACGTTCGCTGATACCTTTTTTCACCGCAATTCTTACACTGGGCAGCGCGATTGCGCGCGCCGATGCCCCCAGCGATGCGCCCCTGGTACGCGACGGGCGCGCTGCCGCGGTGGTCGTACTTTCCGAGGATGCGCATGTCACGTCGCGAGCGGCGGCCGGCGAGCTGATCAAACATGTCGCGCTGTTGACCGGCGTCGAGCTGCCCGTGGTCTTGCAATGCCTGGAAACCCGCGCCACGCGGCCGGTACGCATCCATCGTGCCCGGCCGCGGGATCTGACCGAGATCGTCGCGCGCGACGGCGGCAGATCGTTCCGATCGATACCCCGGCAGGCGGCAATCCACGACGGCGATCATGCAGCGGACACGGAAAACGCCATCGATTTAATCCCCATCAGAATTGGCGAAACGGCGGATGCGGCACTGGACGATTTGATCAACGAACGCTCGGGACAATCGAACGCCTTTGCGCTGATTGCGAACGCGGACGGGATTCAAATCCGCGGCTTGCAGCCGGTCGGCGCCCAGCACGCGGTGTACGCGCTGCTGGAACAACTCGGTGTCCGCTGGTGCGATCCGCTGATCGACGGGCGCGTCATACCCATCCTCCCGAATCGCGACAACAACCTTTCGCTGAATCATCAGCAAACCGTCAAGACTCCGTGCGACGAACTGCGTTGGCTCGCCCCGGTAACACCCCGTTCCACGGTGTATACGGCGCGGATGAAGGCGGAACATGTCGAACGGGTCCGGCGCAGCCCCTATGCAAGCCCGACGGCCTCGGCGGACGAACATTTCGTCGTCGGCCAAAGCAGCGGTTCAGATGATCCGACGTTGATCTATGAAGCGGCACATATTCCGCCGATCACGGACCGCGACGGTAATCCCATCGCGGATGTCAAGATCGCGCCCCAACCGCTTTACGGGTACCGCATCACCGATCCCGAGGCGAACGGCGAGAAGCGGACGATCGTATTGACCGCCGGGAATCATACCGAGCCGACCGGATGCTGGTCGTTGCATACCGTGATCGAGTTTCTGCTCAGCGACGATCCGCGCGCGGCGACCATGCGGCGCAAGGCGGAGTTTTACGTCTATCCGCTGGTCAATCCAGACGGACGCTATATTCTCTCGCGGGTACAATCTCCGGAGGTGGTCGGCGCGGGCTGGCACAACCATAACCGTGTCTGGACTACGGCGGGCATCGTTTCGACGATTGATATTCTGAGTGCGGCCATGCGTTACGATACCCGTTGCCAAGTGGATTACCTCATCGATTTTCATTCCGGCGCGGCGCATTCCATTTATGTCCCGAACGATTTGGCCGAAAGCGCGTTTATCCGGGCCATGACGGCGCGCGAAGGGAAACGGCCGGTCACGTTCGAGGCCACCGGCACAACCCAGCATTTCGGGTTGCATGCGGACGGCCTGCGTTCCCAGCGCGGGTACACGCCGGAAAACGACGACTGGAAACCGCTTGCCCACTGTATCCAGATCGGCCGCAATTACGCGCTTTCGCTGTACGATGTGTTGAGCGGTGCGGTGGACGATGACGTTGAAAACGTGAGCAACTACCGCACCTCGATCGAGGCCGGTTCGTCGCCGCCGTTGCGGCAGCGGGACGCATCCGATCTGTTGCTGGCCGTGGCTAAGAACGATTTGGAAACTGTCCAACAACGGGTCGGGAACGGCGACGATATCAACTCAAAGAACAGCGTCGGCAATACGGCGTTGCATCTGGCCGCCGAACAGGGATTTGACGGTATCGCAACCTGGTTGGTCGCCAACGGCGCCAACGTGGGCGTCGCCAATCATCGCGGCTGGACCCCGCTGCACCTGGCCGCCCGTTACGGCAATTTACGGATTGGCGCGCTGCTGGTCGAGCACGACGCGGATGTCAATGCCCGGCATATCGATGGCGATACCCCGCTGCATCTGGCCGCCGCCTATAATTGGGGCGATATTGTGCGGCTGCTGCTCGATGCCGGCGCCGATGCCGCCGTGCGTGGCGCCTGGGACCATACGGCGTTGGATTGGGCGCAGCGGCTCGGTTATCGTGAAATCGTGGAATGGATGAAATAAACGGTGTTACATTGTCATGAGTCAGGCAGCCCTTGTCATTCCGAGCGAAGCGAAGCGTAGTCGAGGAATCTCCAGCGTCGCCCTCGACCTGAGATCCTTCGACTTCGCTCAGGATGACAAGGTATGCGGGTCTGATTTAGCAGGTAGGTCTAAAATTGTACGAACCTTGGGTATGTCAATCAACGGAAAGGAAACGATCATGCGCTTCACATTCGTCAAAAGTCTTTGCGTCCTGAGTTTACTGGCGGCGGCGACCGTCGGTCATGCGGAAACGACGTTGGTCAGGGAAGGCCAGCCACTGGCCCGCATTTATCACGCACCGCTTACCCAGGAACCGAACCCGACGATTCGGGACTTTTCGCGGAACATGGATATGTCCGCAAAGGGCCAGGCGTTGCTGGCGTCGGCCATTCATGATCTGCAATATCATCTGGAGAAAATGAGCGGCGCGACAGTGGAATTGATCGCCATCGATGATCCGGCCGCCATCGCATCGCCGGCCATCGTGATCGGCGCGCCGGCGCTGGCGCTGGGCGCCGAGCAGACCGAGTATCCGGATTCGCCGGAAGCCTTCCGTGTCCTGACCGCGAACGGCAATGTCTTGATTGCCGGCCATGGCGAATATGCCGATTTCGGAACGTCGCACGGCATTTACGAACTGCTTTACCATCTCGGCTGCGACTGGGTCTTTCCCGGCGTGGAGGGCGAGGTCATTCCGCGGCGCGATACGGTTACGGTTCCCGACCTCGATATCCAGTCGGCGCCTTCCTTCACCCAACGGCACGCCTGGTATGGCGGGATGCAGCGCGACGGCGAAGCGCAACTGGAGTTTTTTCAATGGAAACAACGCGTCAAAATGCAGCAACGCAGTATCCTGATCGATTCGTTCGCAACGGGTGGACACGGTTCCACCGCACGGTTCCACCGGTTTCATGACGAACTTGATGCCTGCGTGCCGCCCGCCGAAACCGAAATCGTTCAAGAAGTGCTCGGGGAAATCCGGCAACTGTTCGCCGACAATGACTGGCCGCACGATAAGGCGGTATGCGTCCGCGGTTACGGACCCGGCGACGGCGGCGCGCTGCGGCATCCGTTCACCGACCGCATGTCGATCGATTCCGGCCGTCCCGACGGGACGGACATCATTATCCATTTTTTCAACACCATCCTGGAGGAGCTGGAGGATGAGTTCCCCAACCTGCATCTGACGTATCTTGTGTATTCCTGGCATAGCGACTACCCCAAGGAATACCGGCCCCACCCGCGGATCGCCGTCGAGGTCGCCGATCTTAATTTTTCGCGTTTACAGGGGA
>PWZG01000559.1 GCA_003567575.1 PVC group bacterium
CCGTTTGAAGCCGAGATCGTCGTCGTGCGCCATACGCCGGATCAAGAGGCCCAGACCGAAACGATCCGTATCGACATCGAAAGCTTGGATTTACTCCCCGATACAGCGACGCGAATCCCGCTCGATATCGACCTCGATCTGACGGCGGGGATGACCCTGCATGTGAATCTCAGTCTTCGGACGCCTTCACTGGTTGACGTATTGTCAAGCGACGGCAGCGTCGGTCCGCCGCTGACGGCGGTCCGCCGTTTCGTGACGCCCGGCGATTGCGAAAACACGCGACGCGAACTTGAAGAGCGGCAAGCGCGTCTGGCCGCCTGTCGCGAGCGTTGCGATGCGCTGGCGCAACGGCTGGAAGAGGCGCGCCAAGAACGCGACGGACTGGAAGCGATGCGCGACGCCGTGATCGCCGAGCGCGATGCCGTCCAGACACAGAAGGATCATATTCAAGCCGAATACGATACGCTTTTCGGTCGATTATCGCGCTATCTAAACTCTTACGGAATGACGCTGGTGGCCTATCCGGTCGGAACTTCGGCGTATGAAGCGATGGGCAGCCATCGTAATTTTATCGGGAGGTATCGACTTGGCGCGGACCAGGGCCTCGGCATCGCGTTCGACAGTCTGGGGGGGCTAAGTAACGCCACCCGTTGGTACGACCATTTCGGCCCCCCTACGTTCGGCCACAATATGAGCAAACTGCGCCTGTGGTTACGTGAGATCGTCGAACACCAGGAACAAATCGACGAATTGAATGCTGAAGTCGCATTCTGGCAGGAGAAGATTGGCGAAGTTGACGCCGTCATCGCGGACCTCGAGGCCGAACTCGCCGATTGTCTGGATCAGTGCGATGCCCTCCAACAGGAAATCGACAACCTGGTTGCGGCGCATGGCGAATGCATCGAACAATTGGAACGTCAGCGCCGTGCGCAGGACAAGATAGACGGGGCCGCCGGCGATGGCGAGCGAGCCGAAAAAGATCGCCAGCGTCTCAAAGAAAACGCCGATCGCGCCGACGATTTCATCGATGAGCGAGCCGGTTCGCCTTCTGAAGCGCAGCCCAACCGTGACGACGTTCAGGATGGCCGTAACCACGGTCATGATGCCGAAGATGAAATCAACGCGGGTCGCGCCAAACTGGCTGAAGCGCGCGCCAAACTGGCCGACGGCCTGACCGAGGAAGCCGAGCTGCTGGTGGAACAGGCGCGTGAACACTTCGATGAGGCGCGTGACCGGATACGCAACGGTAATCGGTCGGTGAACGGAGGCCTTTCCGGCGCAGGCCGGCGACGCCGAAAAGTCTGTGAACATGGCGAGATCCGCACGGGTTTCACCGCGACACACTCGGTTTGGACCAACATCGAGGATTTTCACATTACGCCCCAAAGTTCCACCCCCGAGAAATGGGGGCGCCAGCTTAAGAACAAGGACAACATTCTCCAGGGACTCCGCGACCTAATGCGGGTGGTCGGGTATCTTGGCAAGCTTCAGGATGCCACGGGTGTCAGCTTGCCGCTGGGCGGCGCCAGCGTATCCGATCCCGTCGAGCTTGCCGAGAGCATTGTGGATGCCTATATCGAGTTTTTCAGGCAAGCCTTCCCGATGACGGTTTGGATCGATGTCAGTGGATATACGGCGTGGAGCCGCGTCGATTGGTTATGTGTTTATGGACGCTGGGAATCCGAAAGGCACACCGGACGCTACGATGGCACGATAACCGGCCGTTTGGAAGTCGGCACGATCTGGGGCGGCGATCGCGAATCCCGTCAAAAACAACTTCAATCGATTTTAACCGGTTTCATGCGACAAAACAATATCGCGCCCCCGGATTCCTGATCGCCTTAAGGCGGGGTGATGTCTGTAAACGAGGAGTGCCAAGGTGAAGCGTTACAGGGTCATAAAAGAGCGTACAACGATTACGGACGACTATTACGTTTTACGAGAGCAGGGCTCCCAAACGTTATCCGGGATCGTAGCCGGACACGATGTCCCACCGGTTGTACGCGGCAGCGCCTCGATCGGACGCAGCCGCTTACGCATGCCCCGGCTGCATACCTATATGGGTGCGTTGTTTCTGCTCGGATCGACCCTCGTGGCTGCCGGCGGCAGCGCGCCGGTGGTAGAACTTTCGGTCGACAGCGTCCGGGTTGGCGCCGATCAGGAAGCCGTCGTTTCGATACGGGCGCTTCCGCCGGACGGCATCGCGGCGGCGACCTTAACCTTGGCGTTCGATACGGACGCCCTCGAAGTCGTGGGTTGGGAAACACCGTTGTTTCCGTCGTTTGTCGAACAATTCGCCGAAATCGATGACGAACCGTTTTTCGGCGACACCATCGAATACCAGGGCGAAGTATATGAACGTCCTGCCGCGCTGCGTATCTTGGATGGCGTAGGTCTGCGCATGGCCGGCGTTCGCCTGGTGCCCGCCGGTCCGAACGAGAATCGGCTTCTCGATGTACATTTTCGTCTGAAGCCCGGCGCGCAACCGGGATTCTATCCGCTCGATATCGAACCAACCGTTTTGACGTCGGGCGATGCAGGTTACCCTGCAACCGGCGCTTCGCTCGATGCGCTTTTGGCTTGGATCCCGCCGACTCCGAACACGCCGGATGCGGATTATCCATCTGTATTGACGGCCGACGGTCTGACGGACGCGGCGCCCCGCGGATGGTTAAGCTTTACGTTGCTCTTTTCCGATGAATCGGGAAACCAACTCGATGACGCCTGGGAACTCCGCTATTTTGGCGCAACCGGTCTGACCGGTCCACTGGATGACTGGGACCACGACGGATTGATCAATCTTCTCGAGTATTTCCACGGCGGCGATCCAACCGTCCGATCGAGCATTCCCCAGATGCATCCCGTAAAGACCGCGGATGACCGCCTATTGATCCGGTTCCCGATCGCACCGACCGTCATGATATTCGAGGTCGAAACCTCGACCGATCTCAAAAGCTGGACGCCGTTACCATCGGATACGGTGACCATGACCCTGCGCCCCGATCTCGGTCAAACCGACACCTGGACCATGCTGGAAGTCTCGGTACCGATCCCGGAAAACGCTTTTCACGGGCATTTCAGACTACGGATCGGTTATCCTTGATAGCGTGTTATCCTTGATAGCGTGGTTATCCGACGGCAAACGTAACCATCGATGATCCCGGCTTGCTCGCGGTGCCCGGCGATCGACACGCCACAATTGCTTGCCATCCCTGCGCAGCTTTATATTGACAAGAACTTTCTGCTCTGTCACAATACCTTCTGTTTGTTGCGTTGCGGAGGCAACGTTTCCGTTCCGTCATCCGCAAACGGCAAATCAATGAAAACCAGCATGTTTTATGAGTGACTCACAAGACAAACCGCGAGACAATCTTCCGTTTGAAGCTTTAGATTTGGCGCCGTCCTGGGCACAGGGACCGCGTACACCAACGCACACCACCGATGAGGCGACCCGGCATGCGCCCGATGCCCGTTCACGTTCCGGCCGTCGACCCTCCGCCACCTCGCGGCGGCCGACGGGAGACGGGCCTCGAAACAGTGATCCTCGACGCACCGGACCAAGACAAGACACGCAATCAACACCACATAACCGTTATCGCGACCAACGGCTATCGGGATCGCCGTCCGATGTGTCCGTACTGCCGATTACAGTGCATTTCATTCCGGCACGCCACGGCATGGAAACACTGGCGCGACGGTTTGCCGAAAGCCGGCGCGCATTTCCGCTTGGTAAACTGACCGCCTTGTTTCTTGACCGCCTCGAATCACTGGTGGTTCGACTGTCGCCCGATACGCAATCGCTTAACGCCGAGGAACAGGCATTGCCACTGTTCCAATGCCGTTTATGCCGCACGGTATATCTCGACAAGGAGCGCTTGATTCAGCATGTACTGACACAGCATCTGGACCGTTTCTATCGATTGATCGAAACCGAAATCGAAGCGCCGAACGGTGCTTTTGCTTGTGTTGCACGCTGCGGCATGTCCGGCGAGTTGATTGGGCCACCCAATTATCACGGGTATCATGAACGATTAACCGCTTTGCACCGGGAACGATTCTCGCATATTTCATTCGATGCCTACCGGACGAAACTGGATATGAGCCGCGATCCTGATGTGATTGAAGCATGGAAGGAATCGATGCGCAAGCAGACATTCTATTATCCCGTCAATGCCGCCGAAAAACCGGCGGCAACGCCTGAAGCGGTTCCTGACAAGAATTCAGATGCGGATGTAGATATGGATGCGGATACGAATGCGAAACCGGACTCGGATTTGCCTGGGAATACGGATGCGGAACCGGCAAACGACAGGGAGAAAGGGCTGGCCGGTTTTAACGAAGTCAAACAGCATTTTTTGCGTCACGGCTACACCGATGCCGTACACGAGTGTGTTTCCTGCGTCATACCGGGCGCCGTCGCGCGACAGATTGAAGACGAAAAGTTGCGACGCTGGATCGAAACCGCATGGCGACGCGAGTCGCGTTCCATCATGCGTACGGCAATCACCGTCCGCGGCATTTTCCGGTCGCTGGGCTTTACCGCGTTCAAGACCTCCGATCAACGCGCGTTTATGACCGCCGTTATCCCCCATCCGCTGCAGGATAAGGCAACGGTCGACACGATCACGCGTATGTTGGACTTTGTGGACAACAATCCCGGCTGTACACGCGTCGCGTTGTGGGAACATCTGGGACTGGAAGGCGACGAAACCGCCGGATCAACCGAAGCGCGCCATTTCCATTGGCTGGTCGACAAGGGGCACCTGATTTTTTTTCATGACGGAACCTTAACACTACCCCGGCACCTGCACGCCATTCGGGCGCCGACCGCGTCTAAAAAACATCCCCGCAAAAAGTCCGGGCCGCCAAAGAAGAAATCGAACAGTTAATGGATTGGCATCGGTTACGGAATAATTTGGATTTATCGAAGTCGATCGATGATGACGCGGCGCTTGACGTGCTGCGTACGCCTGCCGCCCAAATCCCGGAAATGCTGGCGGCGGCCAGCAGTGTACGAGCCCGTCATTTCGGCCGGCGTATCAGCGCCTGCGCAATTGTCAACGCACGCAGTGGCGCCTGCGGCGAAGATTGCGCCTTCTGCGCGCAATCCGCCCGACACAAAACCGGCGCTGCCGTATATCCGTTGCTCGACGACGAACGCCTGCTCGCATCCTACCGCAAGGCAACAAAGCACCCGATCCAGCATTTCGGCATCGTCACCAGCGGCGATGCGCTGGATCCGGCAGAGACACAACGCCTGGCTGCGCTGACCCGGGCGACCGGCGAAATCAATCACGTTCACTGGTGCGCGTCGCTGGGTTCGCTGGCGCCGGCGGAATTGAAACAACTGCGTGACGCCGGCGTACGGCGGTATCATCACAACATCGAAACGGCGCCCGATCATTTCCCGAAAATATGTTCGACGCATTCATTCACGGAACGTTTGCACACGGTCCGCGCCGCCCGCGCTGCCGGTCTGGAGGTATGTTGCGGCGGAATTCTGGGTATGGGCGAAACACCTGAGCAACGTGTCGCCATGGCAAGAATCCTGTCGGCGGAACAAGTCGATGCCATCCCATTGAATTTTCTGGTACCGGTTCCCGGCACACGTCTGGAAAACATGCAACCCATGTCGCCACTGGACATTCTACGTACTTTGGCCATGTTCCGTATGGTCTGTCCCACTGCCGAAATCAAAGTCTGCGCGGGACGACTGCTGTTGCGCGATTTGCAATCGATGGTCTTTTATGCCGGCGCCACCGGTATCATGATCGGCGATTTACTGACCGTTGCCGGTCGCGATCCGGCGACCGATTTACAGATGTTACGCGATCTCGAGGTCATTGATGAATGATCCGGCATGGCTGGACGCCCGGTTGGACGACTGGCGCCGGCGTGGACTGGAACGCGAATTGTGGACTACCCCACCCTATTCTTCCGACGCCTTGAATTTTGCCGATAACGATTACCTCGATTTATCGCGTCATCCTGACGTCATCGCCGGGGCGGTAACCGCCTTGCAAAACGAAGGCGCCGGCGCGCGCGCCTCGCGGGTCATGGCCGGCAATCTACCCTGTCACCGCGCATTGGAACGCCGTCTGGCCGATCTCAAGGCATATCCCGATGCACTGTTGTTTGGCAGCGGGTTTCTGGCCAATCTGGGGGTCATAACGGCATTGGCCGGCCGCGGCGACGCGGTACTGATCGATCGACTGGCGCATGCCAGTCTGATCGATGGCGCCCGGCTCAGCGGCGCCCGGATATGGCGTTTCAGGCATAACGATACGGACCATTTACAAGCCTTACTGCAACGAATACCCGAAACATCGCGCCGACTGGTCGTGACGGAATCCGTGTTCAGCATGGACGGCGATCTAGCGCCGTTGCGGACGATCGCCCGCGTTGCCGCCGGCGGCAACGCCTTGCTGCTGGTCGATGAAGCCCACGCCACCGGCGTTTTCGGCG
>PWZG01000270.1 GCA_003567575.1 PVC group bacterium
AGGGCAACCCTTCACGACCTAAGTTATCCTGACGCGAACGGTAAATCCCGCCGCGACCGCCGTATCCCGCCCCCGCGGCGGTGCCGCTGGTGGATTGTCCGTCGCCATGATCGTAGGCGTATCCCCGGCCGTTCGCATTGATGCCGCCCTGCGCGGCCACCGAAAGACTGCCGGCAACACAGCGTACCGTGCCGCCGTCATACGGATGCGCCACCGGGATCAACCAGGAATCCGCGCCAAGGGTCAGCGCGCCCGTGATATTCAGTTCGGCGCCGAATCCGTCCACATTACCCTCGCCGCTGATCAGGGTAAGGATGCCGCCATCCTCCAGCGTAAGCTGAGCGGCGTCGAACCGCGTTTTCGGCGTTTCCGCGACCGTGCCCAGCGTCAGGCGCGCACCCGATCCAAGGACCGCGGAATTGGTCACGAAAAGCTTGAAACCCGGTTGCGCCAGCGTAAAGTCATTATTCTCGATCGTTAAGGAATCCACGCGCCATTCGTCGATCGCGCCGCCGAAATACAGCCGGATACCATCGAAACGCGGATCGGTCAGCGTTTCGGACAACAATCCGGTATCCGGGAGCCAAAGCGTACCGTGTTCCGCGCCGACCCACCATTTATGATCGTCCATGTCTTCTCTTTCGATCCAGGACCATCCCCGGCGGGCCGTAAACCGCACGGCGCATTCGGGATCAAGTTGCGTATAATCGACGGCGATTCGCCCGCCGGCGCCGGCGCCGGCGGGTACGCCGTGAGAATCGTCAACACTACCGCCGCGCGCGCGCAACTGACCGCTGGACGATCCGCCAAAGGTACCGCAAATCAGGTAAATCGATCCGCCGGAACCCGCCGCAACCCAGCCATGCGTATCGCCCTTCCCGTCGACATCAATCATACCGTCAATCGTGAGCTGTCCACCGGCTTGGATCAAGACGGCGCCGCCCCCGCTATTCCCTTGGGTCCCGTACGACGAATTCAGTCTGCCGCCGCTGCCCGGCGCCATCGGCGCGTTGGTTACGCCATAGGCGGGGCCACCCACACCGAATTCGCCGCGATCCCGGCGTCCGCCGCGGCCACCATGCCCTGAACCGTTCGAATCATTTATGGCCACGCCTTCTCCGAATCCGGGAGCATATCCGCGTCCGACGGCGTCAATCACCGCATTCGTACCGAGATAAAAATCGTTTCCGCAAACGATCCAGACCCGGTTCGACATCTGGATATCGGTAAACGCCGGCGGCAGGGTCACCGTGCTGTCGCCATCCAAAGATACGCCGTCGGCCCGCAGCCGGGTCGTCCAGTTACTGAACGTCAGCGTGCCGCCGGTCATGTGAAACGAGGACAATTCAGCCGTCTGGTTGGTCAACAATACAGAACCGGATGCGATCACGGCGCTGTCCCCGACATCCGGCACGCCCGGCTGAACATTGGTGTCTTCCCAGTTGGCGGGATTGAACCAGTCGGCATCTTCTACGCCGGTCCAGGTATAGGTTTCGGCATTGACCATGAAGGGAATTACCGCGAGAAAAAAGAGACCGACGGAACGAACAATTCTTGTGAGCATCACGATTCCTCCTGTGTTTGAGAGACATCATATCAGACCGCAAGCGATCGTTCAATGTCCCAAAACCGCCGACTCAAATTTTGCGCAATACGGTTTACCTTTGCGCCCTAAAAAAGCCATGGACCCATGGGTTCTTCATTCCGTTTAGAAATCCGGGCCGTCCAGAAACCGGATTTCGCGGAGGGATCCGCGCCGCCCGCGTTGACGGCGGCATCCGTAACCCGGAAACTGAGCAGGCAATGCCATTGTCCGTCGGCCAGCCGTACCGTGTTGGCCAGCGGATGATCGATTTTCCAGACATTATCCATGGCTAAGGGTTGCCGGGCGGCATTCCGTCGCGCCGGACCGAATTGTTTGTTGGCATCCAGCAAGACAATCGGCGCTTCGACATCGGTGCGGTCCGCGCTCAGCGGCCACAGAAAAAGTTTGTCGCGCCAGTGCGTGGAAGGAATGGTCCGGCCTTTGGAATCCGTGCCGGATTGATACGGGTTCGCGGTGATGAACGGATCGCCGCCCGCCGTCCGATTCAGAACCACCGGCGTCGCGTTGCGCATGCGCGGTAAATGCAGAACGCTTGTCCATGTCTTGCCGTTGTCGGAGGAACGATACACACGGAAATGTTCGTAGGTGTTTTCCATGCCGTCGTACACCGAGCCCGCCGGTTCCTTCATTCCTTTGCCGCGCACCGCCATCAACAGGGCGCCGTCGCGGTCGCGGACCAGCGAAGGTTCCATGGCCAGGTCCGGCGGGGTGACCGGAATGATCGCGGCCGGTTGCCAGCCGTCCCTGCCGAACCGCCAGCGGCAGAAACAAGAACCGACATTCCGGCCCAGGCGTGCATCACCATGCGGATGTCCGGTCGCGATCCGCGGCGAGTTCGGGGTATCCCCGGGGGCGACCGGTCCGGCCACGACGCCGGAAATCAGATCGGTCCCATCCGGCAAGGCGGTGGAAAGACCATGACCGATCCGCAAATAATCCGGATGGATTTCGCTGCCCTGAAAACGGCGGCGTCCGGTGACTCGCAGTGTCTGTCCGTCAAACCGGAGTTGGATCAATTCCCTGAAGCCGTACTGATTCTGCTTATCGGCGGGTTGGACAACCGGTTCCGCCAGACAACTTCCATGGCCGCCGAAGACAAACCCGGTGCCGGCCGCCGGATGCGGGCTGCCGTCGGGCAACAACGCGCCCAGCGGCACGAAGCCTCCGGTCAACATGATGCAACGCGTATGCAGCTTGCGACCGGTCACGGGATGTACTGCTTCCTCGCTGCGCGAAAGCGCAACGGCATTGCGCGCATCCAGATTGTCCGGGTGGTCGCAAAGGATGGCATCGGTCCCGTCCTCGAAATCCACGACGGCGTGACCGGTTATGCGGCGATTGACGATGGCCGCCACCTGTGTCGGTGAAACCTGCAGAAAGGAGCCGTAACCGTATACGGTTTGCCATTGGTTCGAGGTCAAGAAAGGCGTCGCCAGCCGTGGCCCCGTCAATTTGATCCGCCAAGTGGTGTCTTTGGATTGTGTCATAATTCCGGTCTCCAAGTATTTCGTTCGCGTCGTTCAAGTCTTCGTATCCAAGGATTGTCCGCGGAGTCTGGTCCCGTGTGCCGATCGCTGCGTTTGGATCGAACGGTAAATTCCGCGAACTCAAAGAAAATACATCAAATCAGCAGAGGTTGCAATCGTCGAATCCATAGTCACCGACGCCGAAACGAAACGGTGGCATGGCGATTGAGAAAGACTACGACTGCAGACTGCAGACCACAGACCACGCGCGGCGCCACGGACGCCAGACGTAACCATGTTCGAACGAACCTTCATTGAGGAGTTCGCTAAGATCAGCCATCCATTCCGTTCAAATTCCAGCGATCATGCCATTCAACATACGCCTGCTTGCCGTTCAACCGCAAAGGCAGCCAGACATACCGGGAGTCGCGAAGGTTTTCAGGGTAACAGCGGTCGGCCATAACGATCGCTTGCCCCGGACGTCCGGCAAGCGGCAGCACGTAGGCAATCTGTGAATCGAAGTTGCGGGCGACGCGATCCGCCGCTCCCGTTAACGGTTACTAATTGTCTCAAAACTGTCTCTCCCTGCGCAGCAGAACGGCGGAGACCGCCGTCTCCATCCTTGTGGAGCCGAAGACCGCCGTCTCCATTCTTCTGGAGCCGGCCGCCTGCCCGCCCGCGGCGGGTCCTCGGCCGGACGAGCGCAGGTCGAGACAATAATGAGACGGTTACTCCCACGGCTTCCAATCCGGATCGTGTGGCGACCACAACATGGCGGGCGCCAGGAGACCGCCGGTACCCAGTTCGCCCAGGCGGTCGTTGATCACCTTGACCACCACCCAGTTTTCGCCACCATAGTTCAAGGTATCGGTCGGATCCATGTCGAACGGCAGAAAGGTTCCCGGTACGCCGGGCAACCCGTGTTTCGGTTCGCGACTGGTACCGAGATATTCTCCATTGACCCATACCTTGGCCCAGGTATCTACCGCGCCGACCCAGAGATAGACGGGTCGGCCCTCGAATTCCGCCGGCACCTCGAATTTTGCACGATACCAGCCGGCAGCCTTGTAGTAATGCAATCCCTGATCCGACCAACTACGCGACGAGGTTTTCATCGGCTGCCAGTTGCCGCCCAGTTCGCCGGGACGCTGCCAGCCGCCGATTTCACCTATATCGGCCGGATCGAGCAAAAAGTCCCATTGGTCAGGAAGCGCCGCCACCAAGTCGCCGCGCGCCACCGTACGGTCATATCCCTGGGCTACGGTATGCCGGAAGAAACGCGAGAAATAGTTCCCGCCGACATCCGGACGGTGCCGCCAATGGAGCGCGCGATGCATGTGTTGATTGGCGCGCGCACCGGTTAAATGCTCGCCTTCCAGCAAGAGTTCCGAAAGCATGATGCTGTGTTCGTCGAATTCCTGCATCTGTTCATGCGCGACTTCGAAATCATGACGGTTGCGCGCCTTGATCATATCCAGAAACAAATCCATACGCCGATATCCTTCACGGATCAGGTGTACCCGTTCGGCATAAAGATTCGGCGGCCCGTCATCATCCGGTTCGGGAGCGCGTCCGGTCAATCCCCGCAACCGATCGCGCCATCCGCCGCGGTCACCGCGTTCGGCCAGATCGGCAGCTTCATCGAGTAGCGCGCGCAAGGCGTCCCGCCGTGGATGATTTTTGAAGATCGGGAAATAAACGTAACTCGATCCGGTAAAATACGGCGTATCACGAAAGGCGGCTTCGAGTTGTTCGTGGTATTGCCGCATCGGCGCTTCGGCCGGTCCGTAGAACTTGGTGTAAAAATCGTCGAGTAACGCATCGACATCCGTATTCACATCCCACATCACTTTCGAGGCCAGATAAAGCGTCAGCGGACTGGTGGCCCATGACTGGCGGATCACTTCGACGCGGAACACGTTGACACCGCGCTCGTGCAATGCGGGCACCTCGTTGCGCAGACGATCGATCTGCGAGAGCGGGAAATTCACGCAAGCCAGGTTGTTGTAGTATCCGCGATAATACATCTCATGATACCCGCGCTTTTGCCATTCGTTGATCAACCAGCGCAATCCGTGACGGTCGGGACTCATGGGGTTGTCCATGCCGCGGATGCGGTCCATGGCAATCGGCGCCAGCACGCCGACAATGCGCGGATTCATCTCGATCGCCGGCGGCATCATGTAATGGGAATAGACATACCAGACAATGTGCAGCTCGGGATAATCGTCTTCCAGCGCATTCAGGATTTGATTGAAAAACCAGATATAGCGGTCGGTCATCGATTCCGCGCCGTAGAACGGATCCATCACGCCTTGATCCAATGCCCGGCAATCCTCGCACTGACAATATCCGCCGCCGTCGTGGGGTCCCATGGCGACGTACAGCGGTTCCGCGGTCGCTGCATAACTGTCTCGAATCGACGCGACCACGGCATCCAGCGCGCCGGGCGCATGGCCGCCCGACAAACAGGTCTGGCGGCCGGTCCCCGCCGGCGGATTGCCCGGGAATCCATGTCGTCCGGTGGGACGCACCTGGCCGAACGGTGCCCGGTTGCGGCGTGACCAGTCCGTATTGTCGTGAATGTTTTGCAACGTGAAATAGTCCATTGACGGAACCGAAACGGTTTCCTGATGCCGTATCCGGACCGTCGTCATGTCGGGGATCACGCGGCCGAGTTCGCCCGGAATAAACCAACGAACCCCCAATTGCTCCAACAGTTCGTAGGCTCCGAACAAGGTTCCGTCTTCGCGTAAGCCGCGAATCGCGATGCCCGCGTCGGTCACGCGTAGCGCAAACGACGACGGATTATCGCCCATGGCGCGCACCGCGTCTTCGAGCGCGGCATCGGCGGCGGCGCCGATGCGTACCGGCAGCATGCCGGCCGGCAAATCGCCCTCCTCAACCACCGCCAATTCGGCGCCGCTCATCAACTGGATATGTTCCACCAACTCGTCGGCGGCGCGCTGTTCGTGATCGCGCGGCGAGTCCGGCAACACGATCACCGCCAGCGGCCGACCTTCATCGACCAGCGTCACGCGATCCATGGCCGCCGTCAATCCCGCGTATCCCATCCAACCGGCAATCATCCCGGCAATGATTCGTTTACCATGGGTGAACCTGCAATCCATTTTTTTTCGACTCATCTTCCCTGTCTCCTGATTGATTGCTTGACTGACCATAACACCTGACCCAGTAAGGGCAGAATCATTTCCGAAGGCAACGAACCTTCGATCCTCCCTCTTTTCTTGATTTCCTGAGTTCCTGATTCCCCCCCGCTTCCCGACGCTGCATTACTAATCGTCTCAGCATTGACGCTACATAGCCCTCTGATAACGGCGGGGGACCGCCGTCTCCAAAATATGGAGCCGGCCGCCTGCACGCCCG
>PWZG01000480.1 GCA_003567575.1 PVC group bacterium
CGGAACGTTCGCCGAACGGTCGCATATCCGGACAGATGACCACGTAGCCGCGTTTGGCCATTTGAAAGCCGTAATCGTACTGGTAGTAGGCGATATCCTCCCGATGTTCCGGCATTTTCGACCCGGCCACAGGATCTTTTCCGTGCTCGCCGTGGCCGTGAATCGCGACCAACGCCGGCAGCTTTTCGTCCTGTTTACGGTCGGGCACCAACAGAATCGCGGGCACGGTTGTGTGCGGCGCCGTATCAAGATAGATCTTGTGTTTGGTCATACCGTCTTCATGAACGGTCCACAATATCTCTGGCTCCAGCGGCGTTTTGTCGGGCAGAATCCCGACACACTCCAGGAACGCGGAACGGAAACTTTTTTGCCAGTTCGTAAAATCCGCCTCTGTTTTGCCTTTGAAAGTTAGCGAGGGTTCGTAATCCCGGATCAAATCCAGGAAGAACTGCCGAGTTGAAAGATTACGATTTGCCATATTGGTTCCTTTTTTTATGTTAATTGAAATGACTAAACAATAATTATAGGCATAATCAGTCCTCGGGCGGCGGGTTGTCGGTTTCATTTGGGGACCATAAAAAACCACGCCGGAACAAACCGCCGATTTCGGCGTCATTCCAAACCCGGATGGCGACGACATTCGGTCCTTCCTGAACCATTCCGGTCACATCCACGTTCATTTGTTTGCGTTCGGTTCCCGCCCACCAGAGAACCCAGGGGCGATGTCCGGCGTAGTGGCCGTTGATCCAGACCCAGCCCTCGTTGAGAACACCGCCGAGATGTAAACGCAGCGGGGCCTCCACAAGATCAGCCGGAATATCCATGGTCATACGATACCACCCATACCCGTCGTAATCGTGCCCGCGTTCCGTCAACGGCTTATCCTGGGCATCCCATGTGTAGAAAGTGTTTTTCAACGCCCAGTCCCCATCGTCGAAGTCCGGAAGCCACCAGTCGCGAATGATCCCTTCGTTGAACATGTCACGCCGGAAACGGCTTTCGAGAGGGACCGCCTCGACCAGCCGTCCGGCTTCACCATTGGTTTGCCGTGCCTTTTCCGCGTAGCGTTGCGCCCGTCCGCCGACAAACTCGCGGTGGGGCAAATCCGGATTGATGAAAAAGGCGTGGATTTCGTGCAACCGGTTTTGAAGATCCTGCATACGTCGTGCCTCGGCGGCGGCTGTGGCGTAGTCGAGATTCATTTCGGCCGCTTCCATCCGTGCAAAGGCTTCGAGATGTTCGGCGATATAACGGAACGCCTCGAATCGTTCCTGTTGCTCCGGTGTCATCGCGGCGCCTGCCGCGGCCTCGACGTGACGTCGAATCGCGGTTGTGAAAGGTACGGTATAAACATGATTGACGAGCCAATCCTCGTGACAATGCATCGAGGTATCCGCCAGCGCCGCTTCGACCGCATCCCACCAAGACTGGATATGCGGACCGGCTTGCGCGCCGAAGAAGGTCGTGTAAAAATCGGTTTTGATGGCTTCAACATCCGCATCCGCGTCCCACAACAGTTTGCCGCGGACATAGTTGCTGAGCCAAGTTTGCATAAAGGCCTTGCGCCCTTCGGCGCGAATGCCCTTCAAACCCATCTCCCGGTAAAGCCGGGCATTGACCGCGAAATTCGCCACATCCCGTTCGGGCAGAAAACTGCCGAGCAGGAATCCGGGGTTGTAGTCATACATGTCCACGTGCGGGGTCAAGCGCAACCACTGGCGCATGATCGCCAGGGTTTCCGAACGCCGCCAGCAGGATTCGTCGGCGCCATGGTGCAGCACGCAAGAGGATATCGGCGCGATATTGACATGCACGTTCGGCGGCACATCCACCCCGTGGGGCGGCATTTCGCGGCCCGCGTAAGCCATGGTCGAAACCCATTTGTCTGGAAACTCGCGAGCCAGTCGCGACGCGAATCCGAAATACTCCTCGCTGGTCTGAACCTTATGTACATAGCGCGGATAATCGAAGTTCTGGCTCATCGCCCGGCAGTCCTCGCAATGGCATTCGGGCGTACCGTCTGGCGGACTGATCCCGAAGCCGTTGGGCTTGACAATGCGCTGAATCCGACTTTCGGTTTCCCCGGCAAAGGCGGCTTTGAGATTCTTGACGCTTTTCTCGAAGACCTCCGGGTTTGACAGGCAGAGCATGGTGGTGTTCTCATACAAGCCCAGGGTCCGGTGCGGGCCCGCATGGCGGTCACCCGACTTGTTCATGGCGAAATATTCCGGATTCGATTCAAAGTATTCGTTGGGCGGCAGGAGATACGCCAGAAACCCATCGCCGGCGCCGGGATAAAACCGTTCGGAAGTCCATTTGATTTTGCGCGTCCAGTCCGCGTAGATTTCCCGTTCCTCGCCGGTGGAACGGATCCATCCGCCCAGGCTGACGTTCCGCACGACAAAATCCGGGCGAGTCAACAGGTCGGTTTCAAGAAACACCACCGTTGGGGTTTCTGGAACGACTTCGCCCCATTCACCCGGAAAATACCAGCGACAACCAAGACGTTCCAAGAACTCGTAGGCGGCGTAGATCGTTCCCTGATAGGGGCCGTCCTCGTTGCCGCCGAGCACTATCCAGTCGTCGCCGGTTCGAATTGCAAACCCTTCTTCCTCGAATGCCTTCGGATCGCCGACGATCTCGTTGAAACCGGAAGGAATTGCAACGTCTTGTTCGGCAGCCATGCTGGTATGGCCAACGGCGATCGTCACCGGCAATCCGGCGTCCGGCGCCTCACCGTCCTTAACCATGGGAAGCTGAGCGCCGCTCATTTTTTCGAGATAGGTCCGGATTTCAGCGGCCGCCTTCTCCGCTTGCGGGGAGTCGGCATGCACGATGACCGCGTTGGGCCGGCCGTCCACGACAAGTGTCAAACCGGCTGCCCCCGCCGACATCGTGCCCATCGCCGTAATCGCCAGACCGGTTGTTGCTATTCGTCTCCAGGATGGTTTCATTGATTTTGCTCCGTGTTTCTCTATTTTCTTGATTTCTTGTTTTCTTGCGGTTCGTCGACTTGTCGGGATGTCGTCATGCGTGGACTTCCTGGTTATTGCTCGGCCCAAGGTCGGCCGGGCGGCGGTGGCGGCGGTTCCCGCCAGCGCCAAGCGCTCCGGTAGGCGAATGCCAGATGCGGTGTCGCCAGCCGCTCGCCACCCTTGAGGCGCGAGGTCAGCAACGCATCGAGCGATCCGCTCGTCATCAACGTACGCTCCGCCGGCCACGCGGGCCGCCCCGTCAAGATCATCTGCTCGATGCCGTTAACGAGCAGCGTGAAATGCGCGCCCGGCCGCGCCTCCTGTGTCCAGAACTGGCAGGCATCGATTTCGCCGTCGGCATATTTCCAGGCGCCGGCCCATTCGCCCGCCGCGCCGTTCAATTCGATCACCGCCACGCGCAGCCCGTCCGCATGAGTCAACAGGAACAGAACCGGGTTGGGTACGGCGTCCTTCAGCGGACGGCCGCGGTTAAGATGGCGCGGCAACCGGTTCCAGGCTGCGTCAAAGACATCCCGGTCGAACACGCCCGCGTCCATCGCGGTCCAAACCGCTTCATTGGTCAGGCACTGGACCGACACAATCCCCGTTTCGCCGCCCTGCCGCTGTTCCGCCAACGCCTGCGCCACCTCGAGCGCGTGGAAACCGTAATGATCCGTCGAGCCGAACGTGATGACCACGATCTCCTCCAGTTCCGCGTCACGCCGCACATCGGCGGCCGGTTTCCGCCAGGTTAGAGGCACGGAACTACCCGCCATCAGTGGAATATCCAATGCTTGGGCTTCATCATGGATCGCCTTGGCGTCTTGCCAGTTGTCCGCGAGATGCTTGTCCATGAACACGGGTACGGTTCGACCGGATCGACGAAAAACGTCCACAGTCTCGTCCCAGAAGCGTCTTTTGGGATACTGGGTGTTGCCTGTGGGCGAGCGCGGATAGTCACCGTGTTCGCCAATGAGCAGCACGCCGTCGACTGCGAGCCGGTCTCCGCCCAACGTCAGGGTTTCGTCAATGCGGTCGAAGATGGGAAAACGTTTGGCTGCGGCGAGAAGGCGGCTGGTATCGCCCGACGGTTTCTGGTCGGTATATAAAGCTGCCAGTTTCAAGGGGGATTCCGATCCCTTGCCGTCAAGGGTGTGGGTCAGGAGTAGCCGACTGACAATGATATCCGCATGCGAGTTGTGCCGGTAGACCGTCACGATCGCCGCGACGGGCACATGCGTATCCGGTACCGCAGCATCGGCGCCAAGGTGTCGGCATCCTCCGGCGAGAAGCAGAGAAAGGATAAAAAATAATGAATAATACATTTTCGGTAATCTCGTCATCATGAATCGCGTCTCCTTTGGTAAAATGTCCGGGCAGGGTCATCCCGTCGCTGAAAAACCTCCAAGGGTAACCTTCGCTTCGCCCCGCCTGCGGCCGCCTGCCTGAGCGAGGCGCTCGCAATCAGGCGGGCAGGTCGGTTGCTTCAAGGGTAACCTTCGCTTCGCTTGGTTGCTTCAAGAAGAGAGAATATCAGGCTATAAGCTATAATGCAAATCGGGAAAAAAGAGTAAGTGGATGGAGTAGGTGGATTAGAGTAAGTGGGTAGAGTAAGTGGATGGAATAGTCGTGAAAAAGATTTTCCTTTAATAAATTTGGTTCTTTCCTGAAAAATCCGGGATACAAAACCTGATTCAAACCCGCACACATCCACCTCCAAACACCTACTCCAAACACCTACTCTAAACACCTACTCCAAACACCTACTCCAATGGCACACATGGCCACGGCTCACCGGGGACAATTCGCCCTACCTTTCAACACCAAATCCTTTTCCGAAATGATTTTGACGATCCGAAAGGAAAACCCGTCCCGTATGCGGAATGTCGTGCTTGAGATATTGTATATGGATTATTGGCAGGCACTTAAAGCAGGAGCCGATGATAGGTTACAAGAAGCCGGCCTACGCAAATAATCCTTGACACGTAACCAAGCGGTTTTGAAAGGCTTCAGATACAGGTTCTCTTCCATTCGTGCCCGCAAGTATGCCAGAAACGGAACAATCAAACAACCCTGAAAATGTTCTCTCAACCATGAAGTCACAGGTTAGAACCACGCAAAAGCGTGGTTATTCACCGAAAATGCTCCATATCACGTGCCGCTCGGCGGTTATCACAGACAATGCGCGATTCCGTCGAGTTTCGTTGCCAGAAACTCCTCGCGATCGCTGTAGTTCCGTTGCGTCAGCCAGGCCTCGGCGTCCGCGCGCCATGCCGCGGCATCGGTCTGACAGCGCGTCACGGCCTTGACGCGAGCCGCCGCCTTTTCGGGATCGACACCTTTATAGGTCGCGACGGCATCATGAGCGGTATGGCCGAGCACCGTATCGATGGCGTCTTGCAGCAGGCGGCGATGCCTCAAGGCGAGCGCCCACCATGATACGCAATCGCAGACGATCGGATCGCCATCCGCAAAGTTTTCGAGCCGGTTGATCAGCGGCAGGGAATCCACCCACTCGGGCGCGATCATGGCCTGATCGACTTCGTCGCACAAGGAACGCAAGGGATGCCGCGCCCAGACATCCGGATCGGCTGCCGCGATGAAAGCCGGCAGCCAGCCTTCCCAGGGGCCATAAATCGGCCGAAGCGAATCGCCACGACCCCAAACCGTATGCAACAGATGGTTTATCTCGCCATTTGCGCGCAATCGATTCCAGGCGCAAACGTTTTCCAGACGCATTCCGAGCGGGGCAAGAAGGTACTTGGCGTCGAACCCGCTACGAATCGCCGAGGCGCCCCAAACCGGACGGTTCAACGTCCGCATTCGTTGCAGAGATGGCCAGGGACCGGCGCCGCCATACTGCCAGTCGACAAGAATGGTCTCATCCGGCAAGGCATCGCAGATCCATGTATCGGTGCGCCAGAACATGTCCGCCCAGATCATCGGCAGTTTGCCGCGCGCCACCACATGACGGCACAAACGGCCCACATGCTCGAGAAAGACACCCAACCTTCCGCCGGGAAGGCGTTCCGCGCGAGCGCGACATGTCGGGCAAGTTGCGAGATTCCAGGTTTCGTCGGCGCCCAGATGAATGAATTCGCTGTCCGCGTGACAATCGATCAGCTCGTCCAGCCAGGCTTCCAGCAGCGGCGCCGTTTCGCTGTGCGATGGGCACAACTCGTTCCAGTGCCCGTTCTCGCGCAAGCAAGAAAAGCGGTCGTCCCGGAGCACCCACTCGAGATGACCCTGCGTCTGCATTAAGGGGGCGACGAGCAATCCGCGGCCGCGGCAATGCGACCAGAGGGTTTGCCATGCATCGCGATCCAATACCGACCGGTGCAAACCCGGCAGCGCCCGCCAAGGTAAGCGGTCCTCATACTCAAATATCACACCGTCGAAACCGGCATCCGCCAGCCAGTCCACCCAGCGCAACATACCGTCCAGGCCGGGCATCATCCCCTTGAGATCAAGGTGTATCC
>PWZG01000482.1 GCA_003567575.1 PVC group bacterium
CCCCGGCCCTCTCCCAGAGGGAGAGGGAGATCACGCGATTGAACGGCTAACGGTTTTCTTGTTTTTTATGGCGGTTTCGTGTGTTTAAGTCACTAAAGGTAAAACGCCCAATACAAACAAGATATTTGGCATTCTAACTTCGTCATTCTTTCGCGCTTGGGTATTTCGTCATTCGTGCTTCCTTTGGGTTTGGGTACTTCGTCATTCGTGCTTCCTTCGAGCTTCCGTCTACGCGCTTCGCGCTTCGCCGTGACACGTGGGTATTTCGTCATTCGGATTTCCGGGCGCATTCCGCCTACTGAGCACACGCTATTGATCCATCGAGGGAATGACGGACGGAAGTGATATGCGCCCGTAGCGCTTTCGATCTTGACAATTGCACCGCTATGCCGTTTACTAGGCCGCGTGGTAAGAATGCCCCACTGGAAACGACCCAACCCAAAACAGAGTGTTTGCGAACAAGGAACCAACCATGACAAAAACGAAAAAAAACGCCCTGCTGGTCGTCGGCGGGTGGACCGGGCACGAACCCGTTGAATGCGCGGCGATTGCCGCCGACCGGTTGCGCCGTGAGGCGTTCGAGGTCGAGATCTCCGACACCCTGGATGTCTACAAGAATACCGACCGCATGGCGGCCTGCGACCTGATCGTTCCGGTCTGGACGATGGGCAAGATCGACGGCGACCAGCTCAAGGGGCTGCTGCAAGCCGTGGACAACGGGACCGGGATCGCCGGCTGGCACGGTGGAATGTGCGATGCGTTCCGGGACAACACCAACTACCAGTTCATGTGCGGCGGCCAGTGGGTGGCTCACCCCGGCGGGATCATCGACTACACCGTCGACATCACGGCGCCGGACGATCCCGTGGTCGAAGGCCTGTCAAGTTTTGCAATGCATTCGGAACAGTATTACATGCATACCGATCCGGGCAACAAAGTTCTGGCAACCACGACCTTCAGCGGCGACCATGCCGCCTGGATTGACGGAACGGTGATGCCCGTAGCCTGGAAACGGCATTTCGGCAAAGGCCGCGTTTTTTATTCCTCGCTGGGCCACGTTGCCAAGGATTTCGACGTTCCCGAAGTTTCTGAAATATTGCGGCGCGGCATGCTGTGGGCAGCCCGCTGATTCCCGAACAAGGATCAAAGACATGAAAAAACACAAATCCTCAAGCGATATCAAGGTTGGCGTAGTGGGGTATGGCGGCGCATTCAACATGGGACGCGCCCATCTCGATGAAATGACGAAAGCGGGCATGACCCCGGTTGCCGTGGCTGAAATTGATGCCGCGCGACTCGCGGTAGCCCGTCAGGACTTCCCGGACATAGCAACCTACGCCAATGTGGCCACGATGTTGAAAAAATCCGATGTCGATCTGCTCGCCATCATTACCCCGCACAACACCCATGCCAAACTGGCGTTGCAATGCCTGAATGCCGGCCGCCATGTGGTCTGCGAAAAGCCGCTGGCCATCACGACGGCCGAATGCGATAGAATGATCGCCGCCGCGCGCAAGAACCGGTTGGTCCTGTCAACCTACCACAACCGTCACTGGGACGGCTGCATTATCGAGGCCGTCAACCAAGTGATCGACAAAAAAAATATCGGCGACATTATGCGGATCGAAGCGCATATGGGGTCGTGGGGACTGCCGCGCGACTGGTGGCGATCCAGTCGCAAAATATCCGGCGGCATTCTCTATGACTGGGGCGTGCACTTGCTGGAATACACCCTGCAACTGATACGTTCCGATATCGTTGAAGTCAGCGGCTACGCGAAAACGGGTTTCTGGGCGCCGCAAACCGTCTGGAAGAAGGATACCAACGAAGACGAAGCAAGCGCCGTGATCCGCTATGCCGACGGCACATGGTCTTCGCTGAGCATTACCCAACTGGACTCCAAACCCAAACAAGGCCAATTGGAAATCACCGGTACAAAGGGAACCTACGTAATGGACGGCGCGACATGGAAATGCATTACCCACGACGGTGAAGTCGTGGTTTCGCGCGAAGGTCGCAACCCGCCGTCCGAAGGCTGGAAACTGTATCAGAACATCGCCGACCATCTTACCAAAGAAACACCGCTGGTGATTACCCCGGAATGGTCGCGGCGTCCGATTCATATCCTGGATCTTGCCGTCCGTAGCGCGCGCAAAGGCCAGGCGTTGCGTGCCCAATACAAATAACATATCACAAGGAAAAAAATGAAAAAGAAAACTATTGCCATTCTAGGCGCGGGCGGACGCGGCCGTGGCTTTGCCGAGCACATCCGTAACGAGGGTTTCCACGGCGATGTCGTTGCCGTCGCCGAACCGCGTCAAGACTACCGCAATGATTTTTGCGCAACCCATTCGATTGATCCGAATATGGCGTTTACGGACTGGCAATCCTTCGTTGACGGGCCGCGCCGCTGCGATGCGGTCGTGATCAGCACCATGGACCGCGATCACGTCGAACCGGCGGTAGCCTGTCTCGACAAGGGCTACGATATGCTGCTCGAAAAGCCGATGGCCGTCACGCTGGCCGACTGCCAGGCCATCGAGGCCGCCCAGCGACGGTCCGGCGCGGTTGTCGGCGTTTGTCATTCTCTGCGCTACAACAAGGGTTTCCGGAAAGTCAAGCAACTGATCAGCGACGGCGTTATTGGTCGCCTGCTGAGTCTCGACCAGATCGAGCCGGTCGGCGCCTGGCATCAGGCGCATAGTTTCGTGCGCGGGAATTGGGGCAACGAAAAAAAATCCACATTCATGTTGCTGGCCAAGAGCTGTCACGACATCGATTATCTGGCTTATCTGGCGGAGAAACCCTGCCGCCGTGTTTCCTCGTTCGGCGCGCTTAGTTTTTTCCGTTCGGAAAACGCGCCGCAAGGCGCTCCGGAACGTTGCACTGACGGCTGTCCCGTGGAAAGAGATTGTCCCTACTCGGCTTTAAAAGCTTACGTTCACACGGACCGCACTCTTTGGCCGGCCAACGTCGTCAGTCTCGAACACGATCTGGAATCGCATCGCAAGGCCATTGAAACCGGGCCTTACGGACGTTGCGTATATCGTTGCGACAACGATGTCGTCGACCATCAGGTTGTCAATATGGAGTTCGGCGGCGATATCACCGCCACTTTCACGATGACGGCGTTCGGAACCGGTGGCCGTCGGGTACGTGCGCATGGAACGCTGGGCGAAATAGAATTTGGTGAAGATCGCATTACAATCCGGGATTTTAGCGAGCGCAACACCACCGAGATCGCCATCGCCAGCGAAACCGGCGGACATGGCGGCGGCGACAACCGGATCGTATCCGAATGGCTGGCGGCCCTGCATTCGCGCGATGATTCACGAATCGTCGCCAACGCCCAGGAATCACTGCGTACGCATACGATTGTTTTCGCGGCCGAAAAGTCGCGGACGGAAAAACGGATGGTGGAAATAGAGGAAATGACCGGTTAACCGATATAAGCGCGCGCGTTCTGGAACATGCGCAGCCACCAGCCGGCTTCGCCCGTCATTTCCGGCGGTCGCCAGGAATGCTGTATGGCACGGAATCCGCGTTCGGGATGCGGCATCATGATGGTGGCCCGTCCGTCTTCGCTGGTCATGCCGGCGATACCGCCCGGCGAACCGTTGGGATTTAACGGATAAGCTTGAGCAGGCGCCCCCCGATGGTCGACATAACGAACAACCACCAGTTCTTTGTCTTCGCAAATGGCGCGCTCATCGCCTTCGAACGCCACGCAACCCTCGCCATGCGCGATCGGCGCCCCCAGGCGCGAGCCGGCCATGTCGCGGAAGAACAAGGATGGCGACGGCATGATTTCGACGGTGACAAAGCGGCCCTCGAACCGTTCGCTGCGATTGGCGACAAAACGCGGCCAATGTCCGGCGCCGGGAATAATATCACGCAACTGGGACAGCATCTGGCAACCATTGCAAACTCCCAGGGTAACGGTATCGGGCGATGCGAAAAAGTCGGTAAACATGGTTTTCAAACGTTCGTTGTAAAGGATCGTCCGCGCCCAACCGGTTCCCGCGCCAAGCACGTCGCCATAAGAAAAACCGCCGCAAGCCACCAACATCACGAATTCGGATAAATCACGCGACCCGTCGAGCAGTTCCGTCATGTGAATGTCGATACAGTCGAATCCGGCACGGTCGAATGCCGCCGCCATTTCCACATGCCCGTTCACGCCCTGCTCCCGCAGGATCGCCAGCGGCGGCCGGCGCGACGGCACATGAAACGGCGCTTGCGGATCGAACGTCGCGCGAACGGTCATTCCCGGATCCGTCTCATCAAGCAGCGCATCGTATTCTTCCAACGCACAACCGGGATCATCACGCAACATCTGCATGCGCCAGCTCAACTCAGACCACCAGCGATTCAACGTGCTGATCCGTTCGCTGAAAACGGATTCGCCGTTTATGACCACGTCAAACACCTTTTCCTTCCGTGGCATGCCGATTCTATGCAGTATATCACCTATACCACACTGCAGGAACACGGCTTCAACCGCGCCGACATCCGCCTCACGCACTTGAAACACCGCGCCGGCTTCCTCCGCAAACAAGGCCGCCGGCACGCGTTGCGCCACATCGACGCCGGCATCGGTCAGATCCAGACGACACCCCATGCCTCCGGCAAAACACATTTCCGCAACCGTCGCCAGCAGACCGCCGTCGGACCGGTCATGATAGGCCAGCAGACGGTCATCGGCCAATAATTGTTGTACCGCGCGGAAAAAAGCGGCCACCCGTCGCGGCTGCTCGATATCCGGCGCATCATCACCCAACTGTCCGTAGACCTGCGCCAGCGCGCTGCCGCCCAAACGGTTACGTCCCTCCCCCAAATCCGCCAACAACAGCACGGTATCTAGCAACGGCTGAAGTTGCGGGGTCGCCGAACGGCGCACATCGAGTACCGGCGCAAACGCGCTGACAATCAGGCTGACCGGCGAACTGACACAGTACTCCGTTCCCGCTTCATCCGTCCACCGTGTACGCATCGACAACGAATCCTTGCCTACCGGAATGCTGATACCCAGCGCGGGACAGAAATCCATGCCGACGGCCTGAACGGTATCGTACAACGCGGCATCCTGTCCCGTTTCTCCGCAGGCGCACATCCAGTTCGCCGAAAGTTTAACACGCCCTATATCGCCGATATCCGCGGCCGCGATATTGGTTAGCGCTTCCGTAATGGCCATCCTGCCCGACGCGGCCGCATTGAGCGGCGCCAGGTTTACCCGTTCGCCCATGGCCATGGTTTCACCGGTAAACGACACGTAATCGGTGACGGTCATCGCGTGATCGGCTACCGGCACCTGATGGGGACCGACCATCTGATCGCGCGCCACCAGACCCGTCACGCTGCGATCACCGATGGTTATCAGAAAGTTCTTGCGGGCAACGGCGGGAAAACGCAATACCCGCGCTACCGCGTCGGCAAGAGTTATGCCTTCCACATTTAAAGCAACGGCGGCACCCGGTTCACGGGAAACGTCACGCAACATTTTTGGCGGGCGCCCGAGAATAACGTCCAAGTCGATATCGATGGGACGATCGCCCAATAATTCGTCGTCGAGGATCAGGCGGCCGTCGCCGGTCGTTTCGCCGATGGCGGCTACCGGACAGCGTTCGCGCCGGCATATCGCCATCACTTCCTCCAGCCGTTCGCGAGGAACCGCCATGACATATCGTTCCTGGGCTTCGCAGCACCAGATTTCCATGGGACTCATCGACGGCTCTTCGTTGGCGATACGTCGCAGATAAAAATGACCACCGCTTTCCGCCACCAGTTCCGGGCAGGCATTGGAAAGACCGCCGGCGCCGATATCGTGAATACTGATAATGGGATTCCGTTCGCGCATACTGCAAAGCGTATTGACGACTTCCTGGCAGCGCCGCTGCATCTCCGCGTTATCACGCTGTACCGAGTTGAAGTCCAACTCCGCCACATTGCTGCCGCTGGCCATCGATGATGCCGCACCGCCGCCCAACCCGATACGCAATGCCGGACCGCCGATCTGCAACACCGTTGCGCCGGTGGGCATCGTTTCTTTAAAGGCATGTATCCGCCGGATTCCACCCATGCCGCCGGCGACCATAATCGGTTTGTGATAACCGTATTCCCGACCGTGATGCCGGATACCGAAAGTTTTAAACACCCCGCATAATTGCGGGCGGCCGAATTCGTTGCCGAAAGCGGCGCCACCCAGGGGACCATCGCGCATGATTTCCAGAGGCGTCGCCAAATGAGCGGGCGGCGCGGAGGTCCCCTCTTCCCACGGCTGTTCGAAGCCGGGAACGCGCAGATGCGAAACGATCAACGCGGACAACCCGGCTTTACTGTAGGCGCCGCGTCCGGTTGCCGTCTCGTCACGAATCTCGCCGCCGACTCCGGTTGCCGCGCCCGGCCAGGGCG
>PWZG01000414.1 GCA_003567575.1 PVC group bacterium
ACCCCCGTCGGCGGAAATGACGCCATTGCCCGCCAATACGGCGGTTTTGAGCCAGACACTGCCGCCGCTGCCGCCGCCCGTGCGCCCCGTGCCGCGCGCGCCATTGGCCGATAGCGTTCCCACAACGGTCAGCGTGCCGCCCACCTCCAGAATCAGGGCGCCGCCGCCCGCATTACCGCGTCCGGTGCCCGGGGTGGTCGTACTGGGACCACCGCCGCTACCGAGCCGGTCCGGCGTGTCGGCCGAACCATACACATCGCCAGGCAGGTTTGAACCATGGCCTCCGCGTCCGCCATAGCCGGCGCCGGAGCGATTCAATCCATGCCCCGGCCCCTCCTGAACCCAGTAACCCAGTCCGTCGGCGGAAAGCGCACTGCCGGCTTCCACCGTCAGATCGTTCAGAATGGTGACCCGTGAAGCAATCTCATCGGCGTAATCCAGTTCCACCGTACCGGGCATCGATTGGATTTCGAAAATGGCATCGTCTTTTACCGTCAACGACCGGAACACCCAGTTCGTTCCCGGCGGCAGGGCGATGTCGTTGGTAATCACCAAATCCAGATTGGGATCGGATTGAAAGTTGAACGTGCCGCTGCGTCCGATTCGAGCAGAGCTCGCGGGACCGGCTTTGGCTCGAATGATGCCGCTAAAATCGTTCTGCGCCGTATCGAAGGCGATCCGTCCGCCACCGCTGCCGCTGGCGAAACTCGCGTTTGCCGAACCACCATCGGCGGTCACCGTACCGGCGCCGGCGATGGATGCAGCCCGCAGCCAGAGACTGCCGCCGCTGCCGCCACCGGAACGACCCGTACCGTTCTGGCCGTTGGCCGAGAGGACACCGTCAATAACCACAGCGCCGGTGGCGTCGATCATAATCGCGCCGCCGCCGCTGCCGCCGGATGGATGGCTCGAATCATGGCCGCCGCCGCTGCCGAGCATATCCGGCGCCCAGGGATCGCCGTAATAATTGCCATAGGATCCGCGACCGCCGTAACCAGCGCCGGTGCGGCCGCTGCCGGCGCCCGGTCCCTCCGCATAGGGATAACCGGCGGCATTGGCCGAGAGGGTGCCGTCAATAGCCGCTGATTGCGCAAAAACCGCCACCCGGCCGTAATTGGTAACGGCGGAATCGAAGGGATATACGGTCACCGCGACACCGTCGGGAACCGAAAAATGTCCGACATTCGTATGCACACCCGCGATGACGTCGCCATCCGCGAGCGTCCAGTCCGCACCGGCCCAGTCGGTGTCGTTGGTGTACACGGTTGCCGCGGCAGCCGTCCATGTGGTCAGCCACACGAACGCAACCCATTGCGGCAGATAAACATTCCACCCCGTGCACAACCCGTTGGCTTGTCTCGTTTGCATCGTTCCGTCTCCTTTCTTTTGAACGACCGGCATATTACTCCGGTCCACCCTTGGTTAATGTCGCGACGCGATATATGAAATAATGGCGGCAAGCAAACGCACTCGAACGAGTCGCGCCTCGTGATTTCGAGGCGAAAATCAGATGGTTCGGAGAGTCTAAAATCATGGTCTTAATCTTTACCATAATCTTTACCATTGTCTTTTTCGACAAAGCTCGTCTTAGAGAACATGGAATTCAACACCCAATATCCAACACGGAATGGCCAATTTCCAAGTGCGCGAAACGTGAGAATGATGCAGCCCATCGACTGTTGAATAGGCATTCTTTCGCTCCCCTTGATCATTGGTTATTCCTTGCTGGATATTGGATATTCTCTCATATCTTGAAAAACTTGGGCGCCGCGCCCAGAGGCCCCGCTCGTGACTATGGTTTTCCGTCTCCCGTCTTATCCTCCGCCGGCGCGTAAAACATGACCGGTCCGACCAATCCACCGGTGCCGAGTTCGTTGGAGCGGTCGCGGATGGCGCGGATGGCGATCGTGTTTTCCTCGCCGAATCGGACCACATCGGTGACATCGAACTCAAACGACGCCAGCGATCCGCCGTGCGCCGCCAGATCGAACTCGGAGCCCGGACTGGTGCCGAGCAACTCACCGTTGAGCCAGACTTTGCCGCCGTTATCGATGCTGGCGAACCAGAGTTTGATTCGCCGGCCTTCGTGTTCCGCCGGCATCGTGATCCGCTGCCGATACCAGGCTTCTCCATAATAGTAGCGTAATCCGTGATTGCCCCAGACGTACGAAGTATCCATCGATTGCCAGTTACCGCCGGTTTTGGCGGGATCGTACAGGCCGATCCGTTCGCCGATTCCGTGCGGTTCCAGCAGAAAATCCCAGGTTGAATCCAAACCGACGACCAACTCGTTACCGTTGGTTACCCTTTCGTAACCGGCTTCCGTAATCCGGGCGTGCCCCCAGAGCCGGTTGAAGAAACGGTCCGCCGAAGTGCTTGGCGCGCGGGTGCGCAACATCGGGATTTCATAATTCGTCGTCAAATCCTCGATCAAAGCGCGCGCTTTTTCGACGGCTTGCATGGAGGCGATGAAATCGCAGCGGTTACGGTTCTCGATCATCTCGGCATAGGCTTCGAAATAATCCCAGCCCTTGGCCGCGACTTCGACACGCAGCGCATATAATTGGGCATCCCCCTCCAATGCTTGCGCGGCAATCAGGTTGCGCCCCAACAAACCGGAGCGCAACCCGACGCGGCGCTGGGCTTCGCGAAGCGCGTCACGCGCTTCGCCGCGCATGGCCTCATGGTAAATGTGAACCATGTCCTTGGAACGGCCCGCATGATGGTCCGCCTCGTACAGTGTCCGGTCAAGCAGCATCGTGTAGCGTCGCATGGGATCTGCGGCCGGTCCATAAAACCGCTCGAAAAATTCATCCAGCAAGGCATCCACATCGGTGTTGACATCCCATTTCAGTTTCATGGCCAGGTATAAGGAGGGCCCTTCGTTGGCCCACTGACGGGCCGCCGACCGCCTGATCCCGATACTGCCGTGCTGATGGATGATGGGAATTTCGTCGCGCATCCTGCTGATCATCATATAGGGTAGTCCCGGATCGGCGAGATTGAACCAGTAACCGGAATTACGGAACCAGGCCAGATGTTTTCCCCATTCCTGCATCAACCATACCAGATAATCGGATTCCGGACAGTTGGGATTGTTCGGGCCATGAAGACGGCACACATGAATTTCGGCAATCGATCCATAAATCTTGGGGTGCGGTGCGAGGCGCACCGGCGGATCCATCAAACCGGCATAAATAAGAAACCCGGCACGTAGATCGGGGAATTCATCTTCAAGCCGTTCGATCACCTGGTTATTGAACCAGATATAACGATCCGTCACGGATTGCCGCGGTGTTTGCAGCGAGGTCTTGACCGGCGCATCGAGTGCGGCGCAGTTGTCGCACTCACAGAACGATCCGCCATCCGGCGGCATCAGGGAAAGGCGGCGCGGGCCGTCCGGATTTTCCCGGAATTGGGTCCGGTAGTGATCGACCATCCACGCGACATAGTCCGGGTTGGAGACGCAGGTCCAGCGTCCTCTCCGTCGTTCGCCGTTACGCAGGGCGAAAAAATCGGGATACTCGTCAAAATCCGGATTGGGCATGCTGTGGCCAATCCCCCAATCCAATGCATGAATGCGCATGCGTTGTCCCCATTCATCACTGGCGGGCGTCTGGGTATTGACCAAGCGTTCGGTAAACGAGGGGATTTGCAGAGTGGTTTGTGCTGCCAGCGCGTGGCGCGTATTCGGCGCCGGATCGACCCGTCCGAAATCGCCCGGCATATACCAGCGGAATCCCAGTTGTTCGAGCAGATCATAGACACCGTTGAGAGCGCCTTTGGGTGAAACACCTTGAAGCGTGACCACGCCGTCGGCGACCCGCAGCGCGAACGATTCCGGATCCAGGCCGTGTTCGATCACGCTGGCGTGAACATTTGCATCGTCGCCGCCGGTGTATACCAGACGATCGCGTTCCCGCGCCTGGGGCTCGATCTGCTTGATCAAGGCGTCAAGTAACGGGTTGTCAAAATCCGCGCCGGCCAGGATCAGCGGCGTCCGGCCGGCGGCCGCCTGTTCGGCCGCTGTCCGTACCGCCGCGGCATCGGGCACATCGATGATTTCCAGCGCGCCTTCGCCGAGTCGCTGCAAATGCGTATTCAACTCGGAAAGCGCCGTATCGATATACGCATCACCGCGACCGGGGACAGCGTACGGACCGGTTTGGGCACGGAGCGATTCCGTAACAATTGCCACGGCTTGAATCCTTCCTCGCGATATGAGCACGGCATCTTCGGCATGAGTGATCCGGCCCGCGGCGGTCAGGAGGACGGCCACGGTTAGCGAACGGATGATGCGATTTTTTTGCATGTCTTGGTTCCTTTTGTTCATGTATTTATTCTCTCAAACTTCTGATTTTCTCGATGCCAAACCGTGATTCCGGTTCAACGGTAACCGTCGAGGCGAGTCGTTCCCTCCGGCAATCGATCCGTGTGAGGCGCGTATTACGGAGCGCGGGGCGATCGTTATTTTGACGGGCTCGTCCAGCGTTCCCGCCTGACGTCGGCGCAACAGGTCGAGCGCGGCGAAGGCCATCTCGTCGGCCCGCGGTTCGACGGTGGTTAACGGCGGCCGGCAGAGTTTCGATTCGGGTGTATTGCCGTACCCGGTAACCGCCAAATCCTCCGGCACCTGGATGTTGTGTTCCCGGCACCAAGCCAGTACCGTCAGCGCCCGCTCGTCGTTGCCGCAGACAACCGCCGTCGGTGGCGGCGACGCGCTCAGCATACGGCCAATCGCTTCACCCACCTGGTCGGGATCGTTGCCGGACGTGATCCCAATCCAAGCGGGATTAAAAACCTGATCATGCGCCGTCAAGCCATGCAGGTAGCCCTGGAAACTTGAGCCGGACCATATTCGCACGGGCGAACTGCCCAGATAGCCTATACGCTCATGACCGGCGGCGACCAGGCAATCGACCATTTGCCGAATGCCGTAAGCCTTGTCCACTCGCACCTCGGTCATTCCCGACTGGGGAACGAGTACCTGAAAGATGACCGGATTCAGATGTTCGCGAATCAGACGGACCCGTTCGGAATCAATATGGGGCGCATCGCCCGAAGTCAACAACACCTCCTGGTTCATCAAAACGCCGACGCCGGCGAAGACATCCAGGTGCGAAAGACAGAAATCGATCGAAATCGGTTCGATCCGGTAAAGCCGATCGAAAGGAGGACGGTCAAACCCTCGTAGTATTCCATGATAGATATGGGGCGTATGACGGGGATGTTTCGCGGCATCGAAGCGCCCTCCGAAGGATTGGAAACAAAGAAACACGGTTTCCGGTTTTACCGGTTCGGCAGGGGAATCGCCGGATGCGGGGCCGAGCACCAGCGCGTTGCGGCGTCGACGGGAACGGATACGCCGGCAAACCTTCAGCTCGTCAAACACCCGGCGAGCGGTGATATTGCTGAAGGCAAAACGGTCGCTGACGTCCTTGATCGAATAAAACGGATCACCGGGCTGGAATACGCCGGTATCGATTTCATACGAAAGCGTCTCGAACGCCTCCTGCCATTTTGGCTTGTAAAGCTTCGTCATGGTATAGCAGAATCCTGTCAACTCTTCATAGTATGCATAGTTAGCGGATGGCGTCAAGCAAGAACGGTGTATCAGCGGCGAAGAATCGCCGCAGGGTCGAGTGTCGCGGAAGCCACTTGCCACTCAGGGCTGACCAGCGGCGGTAAAACGTAAGTTCGTCTCGGCATCAATCAGAGCGGAAAAATCGCGATTCGTCAGCCCTGGGTGTGCATTCCCCGGTCAGCCGATCCGGATTGCCCGTCCGCAACCCCGGGCGATCCGGTCTGAACCGTCGCGCCAGGCGACAACGCCGTTGACCAGTACGCCATGCAGACCGGTGGGATAGGCGATGGGATTTTTGAAAGTGGCATGGTCCGCGATCGTATCGGGATCGAACAACAGCAGGTCGTAGGAAATGTCGACGCCGGCTGCGCGCAGACGATCGATCCGCGCCAGGATGTCGGACGCGCGGCTTGCGCGGGTGCGGCCGCGCCGGTGCAGCGTTTTAAGATGCGATACATGGACGGGCAATCCCGCCCGACGGGATATTTCAGCGGTCTCCTCGATGGCTTCCGGAAGTTTGCCACCCGCGCTGCGCGCATGGGTGGCGTAAATCCCGCCATGTGCGGCGACGGCTTTGGATATTTCCGCCAGTTCATCGACGTCGGCGTAGGCGCCGGGAACGTAGAACAAGCCGGTCGAAATCCCGACAGCGCCATCGCGCATCGCCTGATCGATCAAGCGGCGCATGGCGCCCAGTTCGCGCGCGGTAGGTTTACGATCCGCCTTGCCCATGACTTTGCCGCGCACTGTACCGTGTCCGATCAGTGTTGCGTAATTGATTGATGGCCGG
>PWZG01000222.1 GCA_003567575.1 PVC group bacterium
GCCTCGTGATTTCGCGGCGAAAATCAGGTTTTTCAGGACACGAGAGAACGGATCACGATTACGCGCGACCCGTCTACGCTCTACGAGCTACGCCGAGGCACGCGATTACGAGACACGAGGAAGCCGCAAGCAATCGTGTTGCGTAATCGTTTCGCGTAATCGTTGACCGGTTTTCCCGTGTTTTCAGACAATGGTAAAGATTACGGCAAAGACAAAGAGGCATCCGTCTACCCCTCGTCTTTACCCTTATCTTTACCTTTGTCGGTCGCCTTTGCGATAGTCGTTGGCAAGAATGAAAAGACAACGAAGATCAAGAATGACGAAGATCGAAGATAACCGGTCACTATTCCATGTTCTCTCAAACTTGGTCGCGATACTTGTAATGCGGCCGGTCAAATGCTATGGTTACGACCGTTGCCATACCCGGACATCGCCATTATACGGAGAATTCATTATGAGACAGTCCCCTGATTTCGATATTCGTCTCGATACCCTGTGCCAGGGATACGACAAGGTTACCTGCTGGGTTCAAGCGCGTGCCGGCACGATTCCGGTAGGTGCGGCCGGCAATCCGTCGCATCCCATCGTGGTGCTGACGATGCAGAAATTGTTATTGGCCGGCAGCGACGTGTTTTACGAGCTGACGGAAATGCGAACGGATGATTTGGGTGTCCATTGGCGCGGACCGACGCCGCATCCGCACACGTTGGGACGCCGTTCGGAGCCCGGCGGGATCGAGGTTGTCATGTGCGATGCCACCCCCAAATGGCATGCGGCGACGGGCACCCTGCTGTCGACAGGACACGAAGCCCGGTATTTGGGCGACAGGCTCATGCCCGAACCGCGCCCGCGCCGCCCGGCGTATGCGGTTTATGACCCTGTGAAACGGGCGTGGCATCCATGGCAAACCATGGAGTTACCCGACGCGGACGGCGCCTTTTTCAGCGCGGGCGCCGGGAGCGCCCAGCGTGTCGATCTCGCCAACGGCGAGATTCTGTTGCCGCTGTATTGCCGCGGTCGCGATGCGGGCCTGCCATCGCGTAGCGCATTGCCGGGGACCGGCAGCGAGGCCGGCCATTCATGCTGTTTCGCGACCGTGGCGCGTTGCCGTTTCGATGGCAAAACACTGGCCTTCGTTGAACACGGCAATACATTAACCGTTAGCGAACCACGTGGATTCTGCGAACCGTCACTGACCCTTTTCCGGAATCGTTATTACCTGACATTGCGCAACGACGTACGCGGTTATGTCGCCGTCAGCGACGATGGTTTACACTTTGACGATCCGCTGGCCTGGTGTTTTGACGACGGCGCCGAACTTGGCAACTACAATACGCAACAGCATTGGGTTACCCATGCGGACGGATTGTTTCTGGTCTATACGCGGCGTGACGCCGCGAACGACCATGTATTCCGGCATCGTGCGCCGCTGTTCATTGCGCAGGTCGATCCCGAACGCTTGGTTGTAATCCGCGATACGGAACGGATTTTGGTGCCCGAACACGGTGCGCGACTTGGTAATTTTGCCGTAACCCATGTCAATGCCGACGAAACCTGGGTTACGGTATCCGAGTGGATGCAGCCGCCCGGGTGCGAGCGATTCGGCAGCGATAATCGTGTTTACGCCGCGCGCATTATCTGGGCATGCCCCAACACGCAGGATTAGTACGCATATTGCCGCCGACGCGGGGCACGGACAGAGCCCGCCGGCAGTTTGGTACGTGACGTCCGGCCGCCGCGGGGCGCACCGCGGGAAGCGCCGCCGCCGGAACGTCCGCGTTGCGGCGGCGGACGCGCATCGCTGCCGGTTGCGGTGCGGGCCGCTTCCGAATGGTGTTCATGGTCGATATCGACCGTAATACGAGTGCGAATCAACCGTTCGATTCCGTTCAACATCGACCTTTCACTGGCACTGCAAAACGATATCGCGTCGCCATCGGCGCCGGCACGCGCCGTGCGGCCGATTCGATGAATATACGTCTCGGCCTCCAACGGCAGATCGTAGTTTATCACATGCGTAATGCTGTCGACGTCAATTCCGCGGGCAGCAATGTCCGTGGCCACCAGGACGCGAGTGCGACCGGCCTTGAATCCGGCCAGGGCCGCGTTGCGGGCGCTCTGGCTTTTGTTGCCATGAATGGCACATGCCGGAATCCCGGCATGCGCCAGCTTTTCAGCCACCCGGTTGGCAACATGTTTCATGCGCGTAAAGACCAGGACACGACGGATTTCCGGATTACTCAACAATATCTTGAGCAAATGCGGTTTACTGTTTTGATCTACAAACAATACTTTCTGCATGATACGTTCGACAGTCGGTTGTTCCGGCGTAATCGTGATATGTACCGGATCACGAACCAAGGTATTGGCCAGGGCAATGACTTCGGGCTCGAGCGTCGCCGAAAAGAACAGGGATTGACGCCTAACCGGCAGACGCCCGATAATCTTGCGGATATCCGGCAAAAACCCCATATCGAGCATACGATCGGCTTCGTCCAATACAAACACTTCGATGCCTTCCAGGCGAACATGGCCCTGATTGATCAGATCCAGTAACCGGCCCGGGGTGGCGACAATTATATCAACACCGCGCCGCAAACTCTGCACCTGCGGATGCTGGCCGACTCCCCCGTAAATGGTGGTTTGCGTGAAGCGTATATGACGGCCATAAGTTGACATGCTATCCGCGATTTGCGCCGCCAGTTCGCGTGTTGGCGCAAGAATCAAGGCACGCGGCCGTTTGCTGCCATCGGGCCGTGCCCGCGTGGCGATGTGTTGTAACAACGGCAAAACGAAAGCGGCGGTCTTACCGGTTCCGGTTTGCGCGCAACCCAGCAGATCGCGTCCCTCCACAACCCGTGGAATAGCCTGCGCCTGAATCGGCGTCGGCAGGGTATAACCCGCTTGCGTAACGGCTCGCTGCAGAGTCGGCAGCAGCGTTTCAAAAACGCCGGCGGTCACGGTTGACTGCATAAGCGTCGTTTCAGGATCTCGTGATCGGAGCGATTCGGGTCTCGCGACCGATGCCGTCGGGATGTCGGCCCCGGCGGCGTTTGCGGTTGTGGTCATTCGTGTACTATCCATGGAAGGGGATTCCTTGAGCATACCTGTTCCCCAGTAATATGGACAGTCTACCTGGAACGTCCTGCCGAAACGGCGGCGTGGCTGGAGGCTTATAGAGCGCGCGACATATTGAATGATGTCCCGCCCCCCGTCGCGTCATGAGGACGGACGGCCGCGGCCGCACAAGCAGCCGGGATCAGAGTGCAGATGTAAATGATGCCGGATTGAGCGGCAAATGTCAACCACAAAATTCCAGCAACCAGCGGCGAAGAATCGCCGGGGTGTCGGGTGTCGAGTGTCGTTTGGATCAGGCGCCTTGCCACCCGACACCCGACACTCGACACTCGACACTCCGGGCCCGTCGCGCTAAAACGCAAGTGCGCCCCAGGATTAATCAGCGCGAAGAAATCGCGATTCGTCAGCCCTGTCCAGTAACGGTTTTTATTGTTTATCAATCAAGCGGTATGTTATAATGTAAGGCAACAACATTGGGCATGCGCGCCGGTTTGGCACCAGGCATCGGCGTTGCAGTCAGGAAGAGATTATGGGCGCACCCCTACATCGTATCGCAAGCATTCTGGTAACGATCGCCGTACTCGGCGCAATTGCGGAACATTCCGCGGACCAGCCTTATGTCCGATTGCGGTTGCATGGCGAGCAGGCGACAATTTATGCCGACAACGTCCCGTTGTCGGCAATTTTACGGCAATTCCGCCAATGGGACGTCGATGTCGACTTCATGCCGGATCCAGACCCGATCATTTCGGTACGCATGGATTCGGTCGATACCGAAACCGCATTGGCGAAAATACTCGAGCCGTACGATTACCTGCTGCGCTGGCAATTGGTTCCCGGTCCGGTGGGCCGGTTGCCGAAACTCAAAGCCATCCGCCTGGTCGGCGCCGCCGGGAGACAGGCAGCGGCGGCGCAACCGTACAACGGTTCCAACGCGGATACCCGCATCACGGTCATGCCGCATCCGGATGTTGCCAACGCCATTATTGTCCGTGACGAACTGTTGTTACGCGTTAAACCCGGTGTCCGTATCGACGATTTCAAGCGATTGCTTGATCAGATCGACGGCGGCGTGATTGATGGCTATCCCTTGGTCGGCGTTTATCGCATTCGGCTGCGGCCGTATACCAATGTCCCTGAAATGGTCGCTCGTTTGAATCATCATGCGCTAGTGGACCGGGTTGAACCGCATTGGGCATGGCGGCTGCCTGAACGTCCGCCGCCGGAAACGGTCGGCGCCGGCACATGGACAGGCGCATTGGCGGAGCGCCGCGCCGGCGCCGGCCGGTTGGCGGTGTTGGATACCGGTATTCGAGAAGACGCTCCCTGGCGGGACGCGATGTACTCGGTTTTCGATCTGCTTGCTGATAGCGGCACCGGCGCCGATACCGAAGGCCATGGGACGCACATGACCGGCTTGGCAGGCGGCTTTATGCAACCTCTGGGAATCGCCCGTACAACTGCGTCTGACGATACAATGCCGGAAGTACTTTCCATGAAAATCTTCGATGGCAACGGTGTTGCGCCATTGTTTTCCATTTTACGTGGCGTTGAACAGGCGATCGAGAATGATGCAAGCGTCATCAGTTTAAGCTGGGGCGGCCCCCAAAACAGCCGTTTTCTCGAAGAGACCCTTATGGTCGCACGGCAACGGGGTGTGTTGACGCTGGCCGCGGCCGGCAACGAACCCAGTATGCAAACATTGTATCCGGCGGCATCTCCGGCCGTCGTGGCGGTGGGCGCCTTACAGCCGAACGGCGAACCCTGGGAACAATCCAGTTACGGCCCATCGATCCTGCTGGCAGCGCCGGGTTTTGCCGTGGGTCAGGGCAACAACCGGCAAAACGAAGGGATGGCGGGCACATCAGTGGCAACCGCTTATGCAGCCGGAGTCTTTGCCCGGTTCAATGCAATGCATAAGGATCGGTCCACGGAAGAAAACATGAAACGATTTCTCGAAGCCATGACACCGTTGTCCGCCGATAAAAACGGCGACAATCCGTTTCCAAACGCTGGTCGCCTGGATGATGCGGCGTTGCAACGGTTGTTCACGCCCTAAAGGAAGACTGAAGACAGCAGACGATCGGTGCCAACGTTCCGACGGCGAGTCTTTTCCAGACCGTCAGGTTCCGAGCAGATGTTGGCCGCCATCGACGAATAAGATCTGGCCGGTGAGCGCGCGAGCGCCGAAAAGGTAAACCACCGCGTCACCGACGTCCGACGGCGCAACCTGGACATCAAGCGGAATACTTCCTGCCAAATCACGTAAACGCGCGTGCGGTTGATCCGGCGGCGGCAACACGGCGCCGGGAGCAACGGCATTGACACGAATCCGAGGCGCCAGTTCCAATGCCGCAATCCGCGTAAAATCCGCCAGCGCCTTTTTCGATAACAGATAAGATACACACCCGGTTTCATTGCCGGCAATGCGGCGATCCAGTAAATTCACCACCGTGCCGCCGTCCGCCGTTTCAGCGTATGCCCGCGTCAACGCAATCGGCGACATCAGATTCACGCGCAATTCGTCGTCCAGTTTGCCGTGATCGGTTGCGTGCAGCGGATCTTTATGAAACACCGCTGCATTGTTGACAAGACCATCAAGCCGGCCACCGGCCGCTGCCGCCCGTTTGATCAGCGAACGACACTGGAATTCCGTCCGTAATTCCGAGCGAATGGCACACGCCTGCACGCCGTATTGCGACTGTAACCGACGAACCAGAGCCTTCGCCGCCGCTTGCGATTTCCGATAGTGAATAACCGGGCACGCACCGGCGGCAGCCAGTGATTCCGCAATCGCTGCGCCAATACGCACCGCGCCGCCAGTAACCAGAATATGTTGTCCTCGCAATATGCTCATTAGTGACTTATGCTAACGCTTCTGACGCGAAAAAACAAGAAAAAGTGACGCGAGGGCGTCGGGTGATCCGGGCAAGAGGTCAGATGTCGGAGGTCAGAGGTCAGTTTCCTGAAATGATCGGAACCACGATCCCGACAACGATAGGGGAACGACAACGACAAGAATTTCTCTTGCTGACATCTTGTGGTGTCCGACAAATGGTGTGAATCAATCCGGTGTCATCCCGAGCTTGTCGAGGGATCTGCGTCCGTCGCGGCGTGCCGAGATTTCTCGACTTCGCTCGGAATGACAATGCGGTTCGAGTGGTTTCTGTTTCCCGGAAGTCTCGATCAGCGGTTCCTCCGGAACCCGCGGAACCGGCCTTGATCTTCGCCGGCCGACTGATTGATCCGAATGAGTTCCGCTTCACGGCGCCGCAAATCTTGTCTTTCGATATGGTTATGAATCAATTGCGCGTCTTCCGGCAAGCCGTCGTCACGTGAAATGATATGCGGATTGGCGAGGCCGACGGTAACGAAGATAATGGTTTCCTGCTGAGATTTTTCCTGGCGTTCATGCGAGAACAAAAAACGTCCGATAAGAGGGATATCACCCAGCAACGGTATTTTTTTTGTTGAATCGCGTTCGCGGGTTTCGGTCAGGCCACCGATGGCGGCAGTTTTCCCGTTTTCAAGACTGAACACGGTTTCGATCGTTTTCGTTGCAACCACCGGATAGCTTTGGCCGTCGGGCGCGGTGGCGGAGCGTACAAACCGCGTCAGTTCCGGTGCGATTTTGATGGATATATTACTGTCGGTATTGATGGTCGGGGTCACGCTAAGTTTGACGCCGAAATCTACTTCGTCACCCGGATTATAGGTGACGATGGCCGGCGCATCCGCCTGGGGTACCACTGATGAGATAAACGGGCGTTCCTTTTCGCCGATATGAATGGTTGCCGTTTCTTCGTTCGCGACCATGATTTTAGGATTAGAGACGATGGAAACGCCGTCCATTCCCCGCAATGCGCTGAGAATAATATTCAGATCCCCGGCCGACAACACCGCGGAACGTACGTCATCAATGGTATGACTGAACACATCCCTATGATCCGATCTGATCTCGCGGCCGCGCTCGATGCTATCCTGAACGGTACGGGATGCCGTATCGAGTCTGCCTTCGCGATCGTATGTACTCTGCATACTGTCGGTTTGGCTGCGTTGGTCAAAGCGTTGACTGGCATCATCGCGCCCGCGATCCCATAAGCGCGTCTCCGAGACGCCCCATCCGAGTTCGCCGATGCCGACGCGGTATTCTTCGAGAACCTGCCAGTTGATGCCAAGTCTTCTGATGGCATCATCGTTCAATTCAAGGAATTTAGCTTCGATGTACACTTGTTGACGCGGTTTATCAATGCTATTGATGACCTTTTTGATATCAATAATATTGGCCGCCGTACTGCGTACGATGAGTGCATTGCCGGAGGCATATGGAGATACCGAACCACGACTATCAATCAAGGCATTGACAATCGCTTGCGCATCGCTGACGTTGGCATACTTCAGGAAAATCGGTTCGATAACCATCGGTTCAGGCGCATCGGGCGGTTTGTGTACGATACTGTAAACTTCGGATCCCGGAATTTTTTCACGCAGGGTCAAGTCGTGCATATCAAGAATTGATTCAAGCCCTGTTTTCCAGTCGACGTTGTGCAGGCTGACCGTAACCTTTTTCTGGAGATTGGTTCCGGTGGCGATGATGTTGGCGTCGGATATTCGCGTAAACATACGCACGACATCCTGCAACATGACTTCGTCAAGGTTAACGCTTATCAAGCCTTCGATTTCGGGATCCATGAGCATTTCAGTGGGCGCGAGATCTTCGCGCGGCACCACAAATACCTCGTCATATTCCGGTTCAGCGTCTACCCGCGGGACGGCGGCGGGGTCCGTTATTTCTTCCCCGGGTACGTGATCGATCGGCGGTAGCGGCACGGGTTCCCCGATCTCAGGCATCGGCATCTCGCCAACCGGTTGCGCCTGCGCCGCCATCGCGGCAACGGCAATGCACAGGACCGTCAGCCAGACGGTTGGAAATCGACGTTGGGTCATCATTATTGTCTCCATGTTATTCGATGATTACTGGATTGGATAGCCAATGATTCGGTAGAATCTTGTCGTTTCGAGCTCGCTGTTTACGCTGTATTCCATCATGCCGTCATGTCCGCGCAGCAATACGGCCCCGGGCACGGTTTGCCAGGCAGACGGATCAAGTGGTTGTTCCGTATATTGCAGGGTATAGCGGGCGCCGGCCTGTCCCGGCCAGCGTACCACCAGGTTGCCGGCCGATGACGTCAGCATCGATGTCGTACGCATGATCGTCGCGGATTCCCCGCTCGCGTATGCAATGCTAAGGTTTAACGAATCCCGCCGCGGCGGTATGGCGCCGGCGGCTGCCGGCGTTAATTCGTTGGACACGGTTTCGACCCGCAAGATGCGATGATTACCCGTATCGGCAATATAGCAATAGTCGACACCGCCCTCGTTGCGCCAGTGTGCGGCGCGCGGATCCTTAAGAATATCGCCGACCAGCACGCGCCATACCGGGTCGGTATCGGAGTAGACCACAATGCGCTGGTTCACGCTGCCGGCGGCCAGCAGGCGATTGCCGGGACCGGCAGCCAGACCATAAAGCCGTTTCAGATTGCCTTCGTCGGGCGACGAACTGCCGATCAGTGTCCCGTCAAGCTGGGGATAGTCGAACAGCATCACGCGACTGCTATTGTCGGGCGCCATGAAATCCGCCAACGCCAACCGGCTGTTCCAGATCGTCAGGCCGGAAGGCATCCACGCGGCTTTGTCTTCTTGTCCCGGATCGATATAAACCGACCAGGTCCCGTCCGCTGCACTACGGCGCTGAACCCGGTTGTTGTACAAATCGGCGACAAACAGGTTGCCGTCCGCATCCAATGCAAGATCGAACGGACCATTGAACTCTCCGTCGCCTTTACCAGCAGCGCCCAAAACCGTCCAGTTCCCGCCGGCATCCCAATGTTGAATACGATTATTTCCGATTTCACTGACGTAGTAACCGTCTTGATCGTCGACAACGACTGCAAACGGTTCGTTGAACTGTCCGGCGCCGTTGCCCGGGCCGCCGATCACGGTCCACGTATCGTCGGCTTCACGTCGCTGCAATCGATGATTCCGGCTGTCAGCCACAATCAATCTCCCGGAGTTATCGAACGCCATGCCTGTCGGTTGATTAAACCATCCCGCTTCGTCCCCGCGTCCTGCGCTTATGATTTCGCCGCGATAATACGTTCGTGCATAGATGACAACGCCGTTTATACTCTCGGAGATAATAATCGGGATGGGTTGCAGCCATCCCGATGCTGCTCGGAATTCGACGGTTAAATCATCATGTTGACCGTCTAACTCCAGCAACGATCCGCTGCCCTGCCACTCGGAACCGGCGATCCGCCAGGCGCCGCCGTCTTCTACTGCGGCGGGCGGATAGAGATAGACCGCCAAACCGTGAGACACATTGGCGTCCAGATAGGCCGCCGTCAATGGTGTGGCGACATCGGGTCCAACTTCCGCGTTAACCCATGGAGGCGTCAACCATCCCTCGACTTCACGGAACTCAACGCGGTAGTCGCCGGGGTCAAGCGGCAGGAAAGCGCCGTTTTCCTGCCAGTCCCCGCCTTCTATACGCCAGCGCGCGCCGGCGGCAGCGGCGGCGGGCGGCATCAGATACGCGATTAAACCGCTTTCGTCGTCACTCTGATATGATACGGAAAGGAGCGCGGCTTGTTCGGGGAGCACCGTAACGGTGCGCACGGGAGGCGCCAACCAGCCGGTAATATCGAGGAATTCTATCGTGTGTTCGCCGGGATCAGCCGGCACGAAATCGCCGTGTTGGTACCAGTCGCCATCTTTGATACGCCATCTGGCGCCGTCGCTGACGGCGCCGGCCGGCGCAAGTTCGACCAGTACACCGGACGCGAATTGGTATGTCGTCGTTTCTTCGACAATGGTTTCCGACTCGATCAGCGCCATGTGACTCGGTGGCGTTTTCCAGCGGTCGCCGAGATCACGGTATTCGACTTGGTAAACACCTGGAGGCCGTTGCACTAATTGTCCGCTTTCGCGCCAGTCGCCGCCCGCAATACGCCAGCGGGCGCCATCAGCAATCGCTTCCGGTGGTTGCAAATGGATGCGCAGTCCGGCCGCGCGGATATATGTCGCTGTCAGAGAGGTGGTTTTTTCCTCAAAAACAATCACCTCTCGGTTAGTGGGAGCGATCCATCCGTCGGCAGCGCTGAATTCGACCTCGTAAACACCGGGATCAAGCGGCGCCAAAACTCCGCTACTGCGCCATGGCCCACCGTCGACGCGCCAGGCAGCACCGGCAGTGCCGGCGACAGATGGTTCCAAAAACACGCGAACACCGGGCGTGGCAGCGGCAACTCGCACGGGGATATTGGTGCGATATGAGCCGACGGCGACGGACAGATAATTACTGCCTTCCGCCAGCGCTTGTATTCCGACCGATCCGCTTACGGCGCCGGCCGGAATAACCAATTCCCCGGAAACAGGCTGGAACAGCGTGGGGGCCATACTCTCGATATCAATGATCAAATCGGCGCCACTGAAGGTGTTCAAACGGCTAATCGTCAGCAATGCCGTCTCGCCCTCGTCAATGCTCATGGCCGCCGGTGCATAATCGAGCTGAGGCTCAACCACCACCACCGCAAATGCGCTTTCAGCCACCGTTTCGGCATTCGGTCCGGTCGCACGGATAACGGTCTCGCCCGGTTTGCGGCCTGACACCGTAAAGGCAACCTGGCGGGCGCCGGCGGGTATCACGACCGATTCCGGGACACGGGCCACGGATGACAGGTCGCTTGACAGGGTCACCTCGTAATCGCTGACCAATTTATCGTCTTCGGAAGTCCGTCTAACCAGCAAATTGAATGCGTCACCGGCATGAATCTCCGCGGTCCGGTTGGTTCCGAGACCGGAGTAGGGTACCGGTTGCAGAATCAATGACGGGTGACGGGTGACGGTAATCGGCTGCTCATACAGGTAACTGCCGACCCGGGCGGACAGGGCGCCGGTAATGGAATCGGTGTCTTCGGCCATAGCACGGCCGGAAATGTAAAATACCTTATTGACTTCAAACGTATCAAACGTCAATTCCAAACTGTCGCCATGGGTATTGGGATCGGCGATGGCGCCGAGACCGAGTACGTGTTCGATGTCCGAACGTAGCGTCACGGTCAATGAGGCAAAGGCATGGATCGAGCGCTGCAAGACCACCGGCCTGACATTGGGTGTTTGCACGGCCAGCGCACCGGGATGAAGCGCCAGCATCGGGTCGACTACCGAAACCGCTGCCTCGACGTAGCCAAGGTGTTGCACGGTATCGTTGTGCAGGTTTCTTCGCACCACATATCCGCTGACGGGTATCGGGTCGAACAATCCTTCCATGCGGTGTCTGGCGGCGAAATGGACCGGTAGATCGGGATGGTAGACGGTCTCCATCTTCGTGTCTTCGGGATCGGGTCCGATCCAGACTTCGATCTCGCTCGTTAATTGCGACAGCGGGCTTGGGCTGATCACCGCGAGCCGGTCCGGATCGAAGGAAGTCAGATAGACTTGTGCCGGCGCATAATTCGTGTCGGTCGGCAATCCGGAAATCCAAAACACGCCGGTATCACCGGCGATAACATCAATGTGCGGCGGACTGATCGACAGACCCGGCGACGTGACAGTTGTCGCCAGAATCAGCCCGCAGAAGTACAGGAAGAAGAGTGCCGGGCTGTGTTTCATGATGCTTACTCCATTATGGCTGCGTCATTCGGAGATGCTTGGTGACGCCGGTTCCGTCCGTCACGCTAATTACATTATCCCCGGCTGAATTACGGACATACGAGACGCTGGTACCACTGGTGGCCAGCAAATTACCGCGGGAAGGATATTCAACGCTCCATGAGTATGGCGCAACCCCGCCTGTGACGGTCAAGATTGATACATCGCCGTCATTGTCAAGGGTGGCTGGATTAGCCGTCAAGCTATCCAGTTCCTGGATTTGACCTTCAATCGTGGCGATGGCGGAACGGCCCAGCCGATCGGTAACGATGACGTTGTTATTCCCGATTCGCTGCACGGTATAGACAGCTTCGTTCATCTTGTGGACTTCCAGCTTTCCACGGCCACTGTTAGCCACGCGCCACTGGTACGGCGTCGATCCGCCGCTGGCCCTGAAATGTAGTTTCTGGCCAATCGTGTTTCCCTCGGCAAGCGTGGGATTGACAGTCAATGCGTTTTCCCTGACGGCGTCACGTTCCAGCGATGCGTAGGGATTATCCTCCATATATTGTTCCATGTCGTCAACACGTTTGTCGTCTTCGCATCCCATCCCGAGAAACAGCAGCGCCAGCAACGCCGGTATAGCGGTTACGACGGTCCGTTGCATAAATTTGCGGATGTTTTTCATCAAAAGTACCCCCATCTAACGGTTTTTTTCTGGACAATATTTAATCGATCGGTTTCGTATCAACGGGTTCGGTCTCAATGCCATATTGATCAATGGCGATAATACGCCAATAATATTCGTAAGGCGGTAATCGGACACCGATCACGCTACCCACCTCAACAATAGCCCCGTTCACCGAGGCCAGAACACGGCCTTGGGTTGTGAACCGGCCCTGAAACCGTAACCGTTCGGCCGCGGCGTCCCAGTCCGGCGGATCAATTTCCGGTTCATCCGGTTCATCGGGTTCGTCCGGTTCATCGTTATCTTCTTCGGGACGAGGCGGAGTATATCCCACCGGCCAGAAAGGATCGCGCGGCACGGACGTTTGGTCGGCGATCATCTTCGTATCGGTTGGCTCGGCGGCGACGTCGTTTTCCATGGTATCCGCTCGCGCCAGGTTGGCGGCCAGGACAAAGGCCGCCATCAATGTAAAGATCGTAAGCCGGGCAATCCGACGCGGCAAAACCATTATGTTGCTGTGTCCGTTACGGATCATAAAGCATCTCTTTTTCCGTTGCGAAATTGCGGGATGGTTCCGCTATCGCTCCACATTGGCCATTGGATCCTGAATCTTATATTATGTGCTTGCGGCAAATTCCTTCGTTCCGATATTTCCAGATCAAGTACCGAAACGAAAGGATTGCTTTGCTCGACAACATCGACGAAACGCAGCAGGGCCTGATAATCGGTCAAGAGATTGACATTGACCGAATATGGCCGAATCTGGTATTGGCGACGTCGCCAGATCGCGGCCATCGATGCCGGAAATCCGGCTTCGCGGATACCGGCAATTTCGATTCCTGCTTGCCCCGCAAGTTCTGCGAGTATCCGTTCCGCTTCCAGAATGTAAGAACCCAGCACCGGTTTTATGAAGTATCGTTCGTCCGCTTCATGGACAAGGGCGACAATGTCGTTATATTGCTCGATTTGCTCTGGTACGCGAGCAATCGCTGCTTCCGCAACGTTTATTTGTTGATTCAGCGCTTGCAACTGTTCCGGTAAATTCTGACGTGAATGAACGAACGGCAGCAACACATGTTGGATCAAGACATAGACCGCTCCGACGGCAACTATGCCCATAAGGACGAGCATTTGCGTACGTTGTTTTTTGTCGGTCGGCAGTTTCATTGGAAGCGCCTCGGAATCAATGGGATTCGCAAACTGAATATTCGATGTTCGCGTTCGGCATCCCGGTCGGGATCGGCTTGAAAAGATCCCGGCGGGATAACAACATCATGAATGATATCAACCAAATGAGCATGTTCAAGTAAATTACTTTGCAGTTGTTCGACGTCGATTCTTGGCGCCGTCCCGCGGGCACGGCCCTGAATGATTAACTCGCCGTGGTATACCGGGACGGTTCCCTCGATTTTCATGTTTTCCTCGAACCGCAGGCTGGTGAATTGAACGGTCTCCGGCACGGTTTCCCGAACTGCCGCCAATGGTTTGGCCCATTCAAGGCGCAGGTTACGCCAACCATCCATTTCCTTCTTGATTGCGCGAATCGATGCCAGGTCAGTTTCCAGCTGCGTGGCTTCCAGGTAAACCGGTTCGATGGTTTTCCAATGGGCCTCAACGGCTTTCAACTGGATCTTCACTTGGCGGGTTTGGAAATACGCAATGGATCCGAACAGCAGCGCCACCACGGGAATCAGCATCACGATCAGGCGAACGACAAACTTAAGGCTGACCAAGCTGGCGCTACGCTGTTCGGATGCGTAAATAAAGTCTATATGCAAACTCATGCTTCATCCATCATGGCGGCCATTGCCGCGCCAAATGCCGCTGTAAATCGCGATTCCTGGCCGGACAACGATTCCGGCAGCGCCTGCGGCGCGACAGTAAGTCTGCTGAAAGGGTTCCACTTGCGTACCTCCGTACCCAGAAACTGTTTGACAGCCTCGTCCATTCCCCTGATCACGCTAAGCGCTCCCGAAAGCATGATTTCAGACAAACTGCAATTCTCCCGGCGTTCAACGAATTCCTTCGATATGACGATTTGTTTAAAAACGGTTTCGAGGCTTTGTTGTAGAATTGCCGAGACATCGAATGAGCCATCCGTCATGAATCCCTTGGCGGTATTGGCATCTACTCCGAGTTTTTCGCCGACTTTGGCGATCACGGTTTCCTCGCCGAAATCGAAGTTTCTTACCAGAACCGGCTGGGCCTTGTGAAAAATGGCGAACATGGTTTGGGTTTCGCCGCCTTCCAACACGCCGACAGTTGACGAAGCGCGGTCGTCGCCGGGTTCTTGAATAAACCCGTTTAAAGCCGCCAGCCCGGATATTTCCAGGGAATACGGGGCCGGCCGGCCCTTGGGCAAGAGCGCGAGGGCGCTTTCGGCATAGTCTTGCGGGAGCGCCGCCGCGAGCACTCGTGTTTCACGGGCGGTTCTGCCGCCTTCACTGATGATACTGTACGAGATCCGGTAATCATCTTCTCGTTCTATGCCCAGGTCGTCAACCAAACGTTGTGCATCGGCATCGCCGAAACGACCGGGGATACTGAGTAATTTAACCAACGTCCCGGGGGCGGCAACGGCAAGCGCCGCATAATGCGCACACAGCGGTTTGGGTACCGTGAACGGTTCAACCGTCATTCCGTCAGCCGGCGGAATTGTGACGCCCGTAAGTAAATCAGCCGCAACCAAGTGGATGTTTTTCCCGTCGCTACGCAACCGCACGGCGCCTACACTGCCGGCAGCCAAGTCCAGACCCAACACATCAGTTGGGCTTTTAAATATCTTCTGGCGTAATTCGCTGAGCACATCCATAACGCAACTCTTGTAAACTATTTCCGCCGCGGAAGCAATCTTTTTCGAGCATCAATCATCACCAATCAAGTATTATCCCGTAATTTACGAAGTCTGTCAACAACGTATCCGCTGCTTGCCGGTACCCGCGGATGATCGCCATAAAACAAACAATAATCCTCCGAACAGACTCCAGATCGTAAGACCGGCATAGAGCAGTAAAGACAACAGCATTGCTTCCGGCCGGGCGATTCCGGCTGATCCGAGCAGGACGACGGCCGCGCCTTCACGCAGTCCCAGACCGCCGGGGGTTATGGGAATCGCGCCGAAAACGCCGATAACAGGGACATAGGTCAGATACTCAAGCCACCCCAATGGCATATTGAGAGCCTTCCCGAACGCAATACACGCGATCACGGCAAGTAAATGGTTGGCGAGCGACAACAGAAATGTTTGAGACAGCAAGCGGGGATTGCGGCGGCAAATAAAACATGCTTCGTATGCCCGGCGTAAAATTCTTTCTACACGTTTCGCCGAATCCGGCAGGAATCCGCGGCCGGCAAAGCGCGGGTGTTCCAGCCAATCCCGGCAGAACGGCGTCACGACAACCACCACCATCAGTGTCATGAACGAAATAACAAACACGCCGATGGGACGCAAGGCTGGATTGCCGAAAAACAAACCGGCGCGCAACGCGACTACCGTGCCTGCCAGCAATACCAATGCCGTCAATCCAATCATGCGGTCGATCAATACGGTTGAAACGGCTTCTGTTTTACGGCCGCCGGCCGTGCGCGCCGTCAGAAAGGCTTTGACCAGATCGCCGCCGGTAGCGCCGATCATGAAAAGATTGAAAAATTGGCCCACGAAAAAAATGCGGAATACCTCTTGGATGGGAATCCGGATTTGCTGCGCCGCGAGCAACAGTTTCCAGCGTACGCCGCATGCCAGCAGCGCGACCAACAACAAGACAAAGCCTACGCCCAGCCACGGCCAGTTCCCGACACCGGTGTGCAACGCATTAAGCAGATCGCCGATATCCATCCGGGCCATAAGCCAGCCGATAATCGCCACGCCAATGGCCAACCGTAAGACGCCGCCCGGCAACGAATACAACTTTTTGTCCGGCCGCTTGAGCGGCGTTTGCAACTGATCGGCAACGGTCATGGTTGTCCTCAAGCGTCATGCGATTGGCGGTAATCACGCATCGGACGCCAATTCCGCCTGCCACATGGCCTGCAGCGTTTTCTCCAACGGAATACGCGGAGTCCACCCGGTGTCCGCGCGTAGTGCCGCGATATCCAGCGACGGACTTTCGTCGGTCGGGCGCCAGCGATCGGGATCGACGCGGACCTCCGGTTCAATTCCGGCAAACCGGCAAAACAAGTTCACGATTTCGCGCATCGAAACCTGGCGACCGGACGCCACGTTATAGGCATGTCCCGGCCGACCGTTTTCCAACAACAAACGATACGCGGCAACGATGTCGCGAACATCGCTGATATCACGGCGACTGTCCAGATTACCGACAATCAGCGGCAGTTTCGCGCGGCCCCGGACCACGTCGGCCACTTGGCGAGCAAACGCAGGAACCGCATAAGTTGGCGACTGGCCCGGTCCTGTATGATTGTGCGGTCGAACCGTCATGACCGCCAAACCGAACCGTTCGGCATAAAGCAAAGCCAGAAAATCGGCCCACGCCTTGGATTCGGCATAGGCGCTGCCAGGTTCTAAAACGGTATTTTCGCGTAACGGCGCCGTCCGTCGCCGGTTACCGTATACTTGCGCCGTACTGACGATGAGCAATCTGGCGGCCGGCACATTCCGCCGGCATAGGCGCAACAGGTTAAGCGTGCCCCGTACATTGATGCGATAGGTCTGATCGGGCTGCGCTTGCGACTGGGGGACCGATGCAATGGCGGCCAGATGCACCAGCGCATCCGGCCGACATTCTTGCACAAGTTTCTCAACGGCAATAACATCCAGTAAATCAACTGTATGCCATTCGCAGACCGCGTCGCCCGCAAAGGGCTTACCGTTACCGGGCGGTGGCACGGCATCAACCGCCACTACCGAATGATGCGCACGGAATAATTCGCGCATCAAATGGCCGCCGACGAAACCGGCGGCGCCGGTCACGAGGATGCGCATGATCCCTCCGAACGGGGTGCAGCGATCGCATCTGCCCATTGTTGACGCAATTGGCGTACTCCGTTTGTCAGGTCGTCGGCGGTCGTCTCCGGGTGCGGCTCTAAAACTCGCGCCTTCGTCCGTCCCGCTATCTCCGTAAAGACGGTGAAATCCATGTCGCCCATTCCCGGCGCCAGATGGTCTTGCGCGGGCGCAACCACATCGTGGATATGCATGCCCGCCAAAAACGGTTGCAACCGTTCCAACCAGCGCCTGTGATTTATAAACCCGAGATTTTCGCGTATCTGGCCATGTCCGAAATCATGCCAATAGCGCAACCCGGAATCTTTGAATTCCGTCAACAGGTCGAATAATTCGAGTTCGGTCGGGACACTTTCCCACATCGGCTGAATTTCGATCGCGAGACGGCAACCCAGCTTTTCCGCGTGCGGCAACATCGTTTCGATAAACTGTCGCAACAACGCGAGATGACGGATCCCTTTCTTCTCGCGTTCCATCAATTGACGCATCCGCAACTTGTCATAGACACCGGCGCCGGGACGATCCCCCTGCAGATAACGCCCTATCATTTTGCCGGTTCGATCCGCCATCTCCACGCGGCCGCCATGCAGTACAACCCATTCGGCGCCGACATCGGCAGCGAATTCGACGGTTCGCCGCGTATTGCGAACCGCCGCCTCCTGTTCCAGCGTATCGGTCGCGCATGGCGAATACAAATCGGGGCTTCCGCGCACGTAACCGAGCGGAACCGGACAAAAGTTGTGAACGCTGCCGACGCGAACGACACTTGCGCTGACCGCCTGACGTACGCCGGGCACAAGATCGGCGCGCAGGTCATGTCCCAGCTCCACCGTAGCGAAACCCAATTCACGGATTTCATCGATCATCCGGGCGCCGTCACGATGCCGCGACGCATTCCAACGGGTTGAAAGACTGAAACTCATGCGAATAAAGCCGTCATGCCTGACGGGCGCAACCTTATGGTTGCGCCGCCATACGGGAGCGGGCTCTCGCCTGTTTTCGTCGTTTACGTTCGCTGGGCTTCTCGTGATAACGCGTGGCACGGAGCCGTTTCATCGTTCCTTCACGATCCATTATTTTTTTTAAACGCCGTAGTGCTTTTTCAACGGGTTCACCCTTTTTCAACTTTACTTGAAGCACGTTAGAAAATCACGCTCCCTTCCTGATTCGAGCCACATGTGGTAAGAGACGGCTCTTCAATCAATATGAACCCTACAAGATATCCAACCTTGATCTTCCTGTCAATCCCAAAACAAATCCCAAAACAAATTACGCATGATTCTATATGCCGGTTGGCGCGACGATACCGCGCCGTTCCAGCAGCGAGCCGTCGAGACGATAGAGTTCGATACGGGCCTTGAGCGCTGCGATTCGCGCCTCGGTTTCGGCAAGGCGGGCGGCCATAAGATCGCGTTGTGCCTGTGCCACGAACAGGGCGGTCGAACGGCCGACATTGAACTTTTCTGTTTCAGCCCGCAACGTTTCCTCATGCGCCACACGGGTCGCGGCCGCGGCGATCATCTGTTCATCGGCGCGGCGGACATTGATATGGGCGGTGCGTACATCGAGTTCGACAAGTTTTTCCAGATTACCGACGGCTGCATCGGCCTGGCGGCGCACGTATTGGCTTTCATGATAGTCGGCCCGCGCCGCCCGGCGGCCCAGGCTGTGCGTCAATTGCAAGCCGCCGGAAAGGTCGGGACTCTCATCTCCCAGCGCATCGAACGAATCGCCGAATGACCCGGCGTAACCGGTGCGTCCCAGGCGCACGAACAAATCCAGTCGCGGCAGCATCCCATTACGGGTACGGACGATTTCCAGTTCGCCGCGTTCCCGTGCCAGACGTGCCTGGTTCAGCTCGGACCGCAGCCGCAACGCCAGTGCTACATGGTCGGCGACCTCATCCGGCGGCGGCAAGGCATCCGGCGGCTGATCGGTCAATTCCAGTCGCATGTCCCATGGACTGTCGTACGGTGGATCAAGCAAATACAACAGCGTTAGCCGGGCATGATCGATCTCGCTGTGGGCCCGAATCAGCGCTTCATTGCGTCTGGCGGCTTCGGAACGGGCCGCAGCCAGTTCGGTCGAAGCCAGGACGCCGGCATCGACCCGTCTTTCGATATCCCGCAATTGCTGCGCGGCCAGTTGCGCCGATTCGCTTACAATCATCACATTGCGATCCGCCAACACGAGATCCCAGTACGCATTCTCGATGCGGGCAACCAATGCAACGGTGAATCCGTACAACTCATGCAGCGAAGACCGGGTCGCCAGCTCCGCCTGGCGGATTCCTATGCGATTGACGGAAACGCCGGCGCCACGCAGCAGCGCCTGGGTCGCTGACAATCCCAATCGTGTGGCGTAACTATCTTCAGATCCTTCAACTTCGTCCAAGCGCAACGAGGTATCCAGTCCTATTCGCGTACCGGTTGTCATCGGGCGTTCGAGTTCCAGGCGGGCGCCGGTCCAGCGCAAGGTGCGTTCACCAAGTTCGGTTGCGGCCGCACGCTGTCCGTCGGCGGTCAATTCGCCGACACCCGCCGCGCGTGCCGGACCGGATTCGCGGCCGGCGCTTATTTCGCCGGATATCCCGGTGTCGAAACGGGCTCGTTCACGGTCTTCCCGTGTGCGCCGGATTTCCGGTGTAAATCGTTCAACCAACAGCGAGCGATTGTTCTCTAGACCCGTCACAACCGCGTCCTCGATACCGATCCGCAAGACATTATTGGTATCCGTACCAGACAAACCGGAAGCGGGGAGGGTCAACGGTATCCAAAGCAGCAATGCATGGATTATGATCATGGAGCGTAAGTTTTTCATTCCGGATATCTACGATTGAGTTTCGGATTTAATGCGTGGGGCGATCAGCGAATACATCACTGGCACCACCAGCAAAGTAATCAGCGAGGCGCTGGCCAGACCGCCGACGACGACGCGTGCCAGCGGCGCCTGGGCTTCGCCACCTTCGCCCAGTCCCAGCGCCATCGGGATCAGCGCGCATATAGTCGTCATGGCGGTCATCAAAATCGGGCGTAACCGGCGGCGACCGCCTTCCCGGATGGCGGCTTGCATCTCCATTCCGTCGCGCCGCCGCAACAGGTTGATATGATCGACCAATATGATGGCGTTGTTGACGACTATTCCCCCGAGCATAATGCAACCGACAAACGATTGCACGTTGAAGGTGGTGGCGGTGGCAACCAATATCCAGATCACGCCGATGGCGGCCAGAGGAATGGAAAACATCACCACCAGCGGGCCACGCAACGATTCGTACAGCGACGCCATAACCATGTATACCAGCGTCAGCGCCAGGATTAAGGCCAGCGTCAATTCACGAAAGGCTTCCTGCTGGTCTTCGTAATCGCCGCCGAATGTAATGGCAAAGCCTTCGGGTATGGGTACTTCGCGCAAAGCCTCCCGTGCATCGCCGATGATAGACCCCAGATCGCGATCGGTGGTATTGGCTGAAACCAAAATAATCCGTTCCTGATCCTGACGTTGAATCTGTACCGGTCCCATGCTTTCTTCGACTGTAACCACATTTTGTAAAGCCACCATGTCGCCGAGATCGTTGACCAGCGTCAGATCCAGGATCTCGGCGGTTGTCATGAACTCGGCATCGCGGACCAAAACACGGATTGGAACCTCATGTCCATGTTCGCGATAAAAACCGCTGCGGGTGCCGCCGAGAATTGTCTGCAAGGCGCGCGCCACCTCGACGACCGACAGCCGTAAATCCGCCGCGCGTAAACGGTCGACGCGCACCGTTTTTTCCGGCGCGCCGGCGTCCCGGCTGAGCAGGACGTCGGTCACGCCGTCAATCGGTTCGACCGCCGCCAGTACCCGCGCGGCCAGGGCATCGGCAGTATCGAAATCGTAGCCGCGAATCTCGATTTGCAATCGTTCCTCGCCGCCCATGCCGCCCATACCGCGCGTTCCCATCCCCTGGGCGGTACGTACGCGAACGGTCACACCGGGCAGTTGCGCCAGACGTCGGCGCAAATCTTCGGCAACCTCTTCGCTGGATCGGTCGCGTTCGGACATCGGAACCAGGCTTAATCGCAACATGCCGGTATGTGATCCGCCACCGCGCCAGGAGATGCCGCCGAAATTTGAAATCATGTTTTCGCGTTCGGGAATATGTTCCTGCGTAATGGCTTCAATCCGGCGAAATGCGCGGTCGAGGACATCAAGCCGGGCGCCCACCTCGGCTTCTACATTGACGCGTACTTCACCCTCATCGGTTGCGGGCATGAACTCGCGGCCGATCCGTGGCGTCAATGCCAGGCTGCCGCCGAACAACAATGCCGCCAGCAGCATAACTAGAGCGCGATGGGCCAGGATGTTTTGGAGCAGGCGCTCGTAACCCGTTTCCAGGCGCTTGAATCCCGCTTCGCTGGACGCCATCAAACGGCGCGCCCATCCGCCGCCGCCGACGCGCAGGTAACGTCCGCAGAGCATCGGCACCAGCGTCAATGCCACCAGCAACGACGCCAGCAAGGCGAAACTGACCACAAACGCCAATTGTTGAAACATGATGCCGGCCATCCCTCGCACGAACACCATCGGCAAAAAAACTACCAGAGTGGTCAACGTACTGGCAACAATCGCTGCCGTGACTTCGCCGCTGCCGCGCATGGCGGCATCGCGCCGCCCTACGCCGTTCTCGCGATGCCGGTATATATTCTCGAGCACCACGATCGCGTTGTCCACCAGCATCCCGACACCCAACGCCAGCCCCCCGAGTGTCATCAGGTTCAGGGTGAAACCGGCGAAATAAATCAATGTGAATGTGGCCACGATCGAAACCGGCATGGCAGTGGCAATAATCACTGTGCTGCGGATATTACGCAGGAAAATCAGCAGGACGATCACCGCGAATAGTCCGCCGAAAACGGCAGTCGAGCTCACATTACTTATCGCGCGTTCAATGAATTCCGACGAATCCATGACCGGTGTCAACGTCAGATACGGAAAATCGGCGTTGATTCGTTCGATTTCACGATGCACCAGGCGAGCGACTTCGACGGTATTGACGTCCGATTGTTTGTACACCGCTACCATCATGCCCGGTTCGCCGTTGACACGCACGATACGGCGCACCCGTTCCCAACGGTCGGTTACCGAGGCCACGTCACGCAAACGAACGGTGGTGTCGGATCGTTTCTCGATGACAGTATCGCGCAGCTCTTCCAGATCGGCAAATGTGCCCGGCGTCCTGACAATGATATCGTGATCGCCGCGCTCGACCGTTCCGGCCGGCAAGGTAATGTTGGCGGCCCGGATGGCGGCGGTAACCCTGGCCAGCGGCATACCCAGGGCTTTCATACGTTCCGGCTCCAGTTGCACCCAGACTTCGCGGCTTAAGCCGCCCCAGACCGTAAGCGAGGCGACGCCCGGTACCCGTTCGACACGGTATGCGATCTGATCCTCTATCAATCTGCGCAACTGCAACGGATCCATCCGGCTGGAAGCGCCCATAATCATTATCGGGAACGCCGCCAGATCGAATTTACGCAACATGGGCCGTTCGGCATCGTCCGGCAGCCGCCCGATAACGCGGTCCAGCCGGTCACGTATATCGTTCGACGCTTCATTCAAATCCGTGCCCCAGGCGAACATGACGCGTACGTTACTCGATCCTTCCGAGGAGGTGGAAGACACTTCCTCGACGCCGGGAACAGCCACCATAGCCTGCTCGATGGGGCGGGTGATTAGTTCCTCGACCTCCTCGGGGCCGGCGTTTTCGTAGCCGGTTATTATACTGATGGTCGGATAGGTTATATCCGGCATCAAATCAATGGGCACACGGGTTAACGAAACGCCGCCCAGAATGATGATTATAAGAATCACCATCATGGTAAAGACGGGTCGCAGAATACTGAAACGGGAGATGTTCACTGGCTTAAACCTTCGCTGGATCGATAAAATCCCGTGCGATATGCAAGGTGATACGACCGGGATGCATTACGGCTCATTGCTTCGCGTCATTCCCGTTTTCAATGTGAACGGCACGGCCGTCGTCGAGAAGATGCTGGCCAAGGACCACCACCCGGCCTGATAACGGCGGGTCGAGGACTTGCACCACCTCGCGATCGCCGACACCGGTGGTTACCGGGATGAACGCCACGGTGCGGGTCTCGGCGTCGACCTTGAAAACACCGGTTTTCCCGTCGCGCCGCACCACCGCCGTCGCCGGCACGACGCATGCATCCTCGGTAACATCGAAAACGATTTCAGTGCGGACAAACATTCCGGGGCGCAAGCGACGTTGCGGGTTATCCAGCGCGACTTCAACGCGTGCCTGACGCGACCGGTCATCGATTCGCGGCGCGACACGCGTCACGGTGCCGGTATACGTTTCCCACGGCAGGGCATCGGCAACCACTTGCGCCGTTTGACCGATGGCGATCCTGGGATAATCGCGTTCGACTACATGCATAACTGCCGTCAAACGATCGATATCGATAATCGAAACGATGGGTTGCCCGACGCTGAGCATGGCGCCTTCATGCACATGCCGCTCGCCAACCACGCGGGTTGTATTGCCAGGATTCCATGACGCATGAATGCGGGTGTAAGCAAGCCGGATACGTGCGGCGGCAAGGACGGCTTCACGCTGATCGCGTTGCGCTTTGGCCACGTGCCGACGCGCAACGGCCGCTTCATATTTCGACTGGGCTGCGTCGTGCTCGGTATCGGATACCACGCCCTGTGCATGGAGTGACTGAACCCTTTCAAGATCACGCGCGGCAATTTTGTAGGCGCTGAAGCTTTCCGCCAGCGTGGCTTCCGCCACATCGCGTTCCGCGCGTGCCTGTTCCACTTGTTGCGCGTATTCTTCGTCATCAATTACGGCGATCAATTGCCCGTTCGTCACGGTATCCCCGATATCGACCGTCAATTCCTGCAACCGTCCGGAAATTCGCGGCGCCAC
>PWZG01000049.1 GCA_003567575.1 PVC group bacterium
CAAGCGAGAGACATCGTTTCAGGATCGGAACCCGTTTCGCCTTCAGTCGCTGGGGTGCCCCAAGGGACTGGGGCACCCCTACGGATGCCGCCAAACGGTGACGATCATGTTGCGCCCTGTTCTCTCAGACAAGTGGCGCCTCGTGATGTCGCAAGCTTCATCAGATTTTTCGAGTAAGAAAGAACGGTGGACGATTACGGGCGACGACTACGGTGGACGATTTGTGACACTCCTCTCGTAATCCGTAGTCGTCGCCCGTAGTCGTCCACCGATTTTCATGTTCTCTCAGACAAGTATCACAAATCGCCCACCGGAACCGACGTGGCGGATGTTGCCTGCTGCCAGACATTACTGGGGCGGTCCTGGCGGGTGCAGTGAACGGCGACGTGGGTCATTCCCTTCGCATCGAGGGATTGCCGTGTGCATTCGATGGCGATTTCTGGTATATTACATTCTTCGCTTAAATGAGCGAGGAATACATGGCTGAGTTCGGGGCCGGCGACGTCGCTGATAAGTTCCGCGGCATGTTGGTTGGACAAATGGCCCTGACTGCCGCGAATGCGCTGTTTGAGCGTCCAGGGCCGGTCGCTTTCCATGAGCAATCTTTCGTCATGATTACTTTCTATAACGAGCGCATGACATTGGCGCAGACGCTCCCGGATCAGGGTGGTGGTCATTCCCATATCGGTCACGACGCCGACACGCGTTCCGTTGGTATGGATAACAAAACCGACCGGATCATAGCAATCGTGGGGCACGGAAAAGGGTTCGATGGTCAGATCATCGATCAGGAACGGGGCGCCTGTCATAAAGCGGTTCCATTGCAGCGTTCGCATACGCGGATTACGTTCGATCCCGTCAATGGTCCCGCTGTTGGCATATAATGCGATCCCGTGCCGGCGCGACAACACGGAGACGCCGGCTGTATGGTCGGTATGTTCATGGGTGATCAGGATACCGCGCAACCCTGCCGGCACGATCCCGGCAAGGTCCATGCGGCGCATCGTATCCCTGGCGCTCAGTCCCGCATCCACCAGCACCGCCGTTTTAGGAGAGGCCACATACGTACAATTACCGCCGCTACCGCTTGCCAATACACAAATCCTCAACACGTTTCCGTTTCCTCCATCGGATATTCGACACTTGTTCCGTTCGCGAAATAGATTATAATACAGAGAGTCATGCAAAACCAGTCTATTTCTTTAACGCAGGAACAACGTCTGCAAATGATTCTGGCGCCGCAGTTGCGTCAGTCGCTGGAATTATTGCAGGCGCCGATACTTGAGCTGCAGCATTTGATCCGCGTCGAGGCCGAGCAGAATCCCACGCTTGAGGTTATCGATGTGGTCCCGACCGAACCGCTGGAGGTCGAACCCAACGTTCAGCGCGACCGTGAAGACGCCATGACCACCGATCCACCGCCGGATACCGGTCGTGAAGGCGAAACGGATACGGCCGCGTCCGATCAGGTAGAAGCGCTGGATTTTTCGCGTGAACTAGATTTGTTATCCCGCATGGACAAGGATGAATCGCGCTATTATTTTCAGAATGTGACACCGGAAGACGAAGAGAGGCGCCAATATCATTACGATTCGATTACGCAACCGGTTTCGTTGCAGGAACATTTGATGTCTCAACTTGGATTCAGCGAGTTGGATGCCGTGGATCGTGAGATCGGTGAATTAATCATCGGCAGCATTGACGATCGCGGTTACCTGGTCGCATCGCCGGCGGAACTGGCGCAGAACGCCGGTTACGGTGTATCGCAAGTGAAACGTGTTTTACATGTCGTGCAGGAATTCGATCCACCCGGCATCGCTGCCGCCGATTTACGCGAATGCCTGCTGCTGCAACTGCAGCGCATGGGCCGGCAACGCCGGCTTGAATACCGGATTATCGACAAGCATCTTGACCTGCTTGCCGCGCACAAGTTCAAGGAGATAGCGCGCCGTCTTGATGCGCCGGTCGAAAAAGTGCATGCCGCGGCGCAATTCATCGCCACGCTTCATCCACGTCCGGGCGATCTGCTCAACGACACCCGTTCACCGGTTGTGGTTCCTGAAGTCGTGGTACGCCGCGACGGTGACGTATATGTCGTGGACTTAAACGATGAAAACCTGCCAAGACTACGGATCAGCGGTCGTTACGAACGATTATTGCGCGATGAAAGTACCGCGCCTGAAGTTAAAAAATATATCGCGGAACGTATTCGTGCCGCCAATTACATGATCGGCAGTATCGGCCAGCGCCAGCGCACGCTACGCCGGATAGCTCAGGAAATCGTGAGGGTACAGACGCCGTTTTTCGACGAAGGTCTCAGCGGATTACGCCCGCTCACCATGGCTCGGATCGCCGAGGAAGTCGGCGTTCATGAAACCACCATCAGCCGCGCCGTTTCCGGCAAGTACGCCCGCACGCCGCGAGGTGTATTCGAGCTAAAATATTTCTTCACAACCGGCGTAAAAATGAGCGGCGGAACGGATGTATCGAACAAATATATTCAGGACCAGATCGCCGAACTGGTCAGTAACGAAGATCCGGAACGGCCATTATCGGACCAGGATATTGTCGGACGCCTGCAGCAAGCCGGTTACCGTGTTTCACGGCGCACGGTAAACAAATACCGTATGATCCTGAAAATCCCCCCTTCGCATCTGCGCCGGACCGGACGTTGAAACAAAACCGTATGAGCGGTTCATCCGACAATTGGATAACGGAACTTACCGCGCCGTTACTGGCGGCATTGGCCAGGGCGCCGTCCGCGCCGCACGCATTACCGGCCATCCCGCAAGCACTGGAAGCGGCGCTGCTGCTGGGTTTGGCGGGCGGCGGCGACCGTACGATGATTTGGATCGGTGACGGTCCGCACGCCATGGATATCATGGGCCGCAACCTGCGTACCCTGGACGAAGAGGGCGCGATATCCCTGTTCCCCTACCCTCCCGCCGGCGATGATGGCGACAGTCTGTCGGCCGTATTCGCAGCTCGCGACCGTTTAACGACACTGGCTGAACTGGCTGCCGGACCGCCAAAACCGATGCTTGTGTTAACGTGTATCGAGGCAGTGATCCAATCTTGTCCAACGCCGGAAAACCTGCGCCGGAATCATCGGATGATCAAGGTCAACGACGATTGCGAACGTGACGAATTGACGGACTTTCTGCAACTTACCGGTCATCGGTTCGTTCCCGAGGTGCAGGAACCCGGTCAGGCGGCGGTTCGCGGAGGGATACTGGATGTCTGGCCGATTCGTGAAACGCATCCCTATCGGGTCGAATTTTTCGGGCCGACCATCGAGTCGATTCGGATATTCGATCCGTTCGATCAGCGTTCGATTGCGATCCGGCCGACTTTGCACATCGGTCTGGCCGTCGAGACCATGTCTTCCAACGCGCCGGATTCAGGCTGTCGGTTCAGCGATACGTGGCCCCCGACCGCCATCGTTGCCTGGTCACGGTATCCCGATATCTTAAGGCATCTCGATCTGTTAAGGGAGACATCGGCGGCGGCTCAGGCATTCGAGGCTCCGGAAGACGCCGTCGCGATATCAGGCCGACATGCGGCGTCGGAAGTGTTGCATCAGCAAATCTATCTGCCGGCGCCCGAATCGTTGGCGCCGTCACGCGATCTTTTACCCGAAGATATACGCTTTATCGAGGGGGTCACGGCGCCGTCCGAGGACGGGTTTCAACCCGATGCCGTTGACCGGCAGCGGCGTGTTTTTGTTCAACGCCTGGTGGCGGCCGCCAAGGCGGGAACGAAAGTAAGCGTGTATTTCAATACGACCGGTGCATTGACGCATTTCCGTAAATCTTTCAGCGACCAACTGGCCGGCGCCGGAATCGAGTGTAAATCCGGCTGGTTATCCGACGGTTTTCATATACCGGCACGGCGTCGCATGATCGTCAGCGAAGACCTGCTCTATGGACGGGGTAAAAAGCGGCGTTTACGACCCATTTCGCCGGCTATTCGGTCCAGCGATGAAACGTACGCCGGTAAAATCGGCCAACGATTAACGGATTGGAGCGACCTGAATCCCGGCGACCTGGTGGTTCATACAAAACACGGTATTGGCCGTTACATCGGTTTGCAGGCCGCCGGAGATGGGGATACGGCGGGCGAATACCTGATTGTCGCTTACGCTGACGAGGCGCGCCTTTTTGTGCCTGTAACGCAAACGCATTTATTGAGTCGCTATATCGGGGCGCCGCGGCATGGCGTACGGCTGCATCAACTGGGGGGCACGCGCTGGAATCGCGAACGGCATGCCGCCGCTCGCGCCATCGAGGATCTGGCCGCCAGTTTCGTGGAGCTGCAAGCCGCGCGTCAAACGCTTTGCGGTCATGCGTTCAGCGCTGACACACCCTGGTTTCACGATTTCGAGGCGGCCTTCCCGTTTGACGAAACGGTTGATCAGAGTCAGGCCATCGCGGATGTTTTGAGGGACATGGAAGCGCCGCGGCCAATGGACCGGCTTATTTGCGGCGATGCCGGTTACGGAAAGACCGAAGTTGCCATGCGCGCCGCATTCAAGGCGGTGATGGACGGCAAACAGGTGGCGGTTTTCGTTCCCACGACGGTGCTGGCGCAGCAACATTATTACACGTTCAGCGAACGGATGGGAGCGTATCCGGTCATGCTCGACATGCTCAGTCGTTTCAGTTCGACGGATGACCGCCGCCGGGTACATGACGGTCTGCGCAGCGGCGCCATCGACATCGTCATCGGTACCCATGCGTTGCTCAACCCCGATCTTAAATTCCGCGATCTCGGACTGGTTATCATCGACGAGGAACAACGTTTCGGCGTGATGCACAAGGAACGGTTCAAACATATCCGGCGCATGATCGATGTATTGACTTTGACGGCCACACCCATTCCGCGGACATTGTACCTGAGTCTGACCGGGGTACGCGAGTTAAGCGCGATCCGTACGCCGCCGCGCGACCGTCTGGCGATCGATACCGAGATTGCCGAGGACCGCAATGACGTGATCCGTCATGCCGTTATCCGCGAAATCAGCCGCGACGGGCAGGTGTTTTTTCTGCACAACCGGGTGCATAGCATCGAGCGGATGCATACCCGCCTGCGGCAATTGCTTCCGGAGGCCCGCATTGAGGTGGCGCACGGCCAGATGGCGGCACGCGAGTTGTCCGACAAAATGCGTCGTTTTGCCGCGGGCCATTTCGACGTCTTGCTTTGCACCACGATCATCGAAAGCGGTGTCGATATTCCGGCCGCCAACACCATGGTCGTGGACCGCGCCGACCGCTTCGGTCTTGCCGAGTTGTATCAATTACGCGGCCGGGTCGGTCGTTCCGGCATACGCGCCCACGCGCTGCTGTTGTTGCCGCGACATGCATTAACGGATCCGCAGGCACGCAAACGGGTCGGTGCGCTCAAGGATTATTCACATCCCGGCGCCGGTTTCGAGCTGGCGTTACGCGATCTGGAAATCCGCGGCGCGGGTAACCTGCTCGGTTCCGAGCAGAGCGGTCATATTACCGCCATTGGTTTCAATCTTTATTGTCAACTGTTGCAGCGCACCGTAGCCCGCTTAAAAGGCGAGGCGCCGCCGCCATTGGTGGATGTCGCGCTGCGCTTGGATTTTTTGCGATACGACGGCAACGGTCCGACAGCCGCGGCGACCCTGTCCGCCGACTATATAACCGACGAGCGCGAACGGATGCGACTTTATCGGCGCATCGGCGAAGCGGCACATGCGAAACAGATATCGGCATTGCGCGAGGAACTGTGCGATCGGTTCGGATCGCCGCCACGCGCCGCCGAACGGTTGCTTACCCTGGCTGAACTGCGGATTGCCGCCGCCGCAAAAGGCGTGCAATCGATCGAAACCGACGGCAGCAAAATCATGATCCATCGCAATGGGAACTATATCATGTCCGGCGGCCGTCTGCCGCGCCTGCGCGCCGGCTCGATCGACGAGCGTCTGCATGCCTTACGAGAATTGCTGGAGACCAAGGTCCCCGCCGTTTCTTCGCATGATAGTCACGGTTTCCCATCCGGCCGGGGACGGCCGGCTCCAAGCGATACTCGATCTTTCATCCCCAGAAAAACCTGAGCCTGCCCAGAGGGGCGCATATAACTTCCGTCCGTCATTCCCCGATGGATCAATAGCGTGTGCTCAGTAGGCGGAATGCGCCCGGAAATCCGAATGACGAAATACCCAAGTCCGAAGGAAGCACGAATGACGAAATACCCAAGTCCGAAAGAAAACTAAAATACTTAAAGACCAAAGGTAAAACGCCCAATACAAGCAATATATTTGGCATTCTGACTTCGTCATTCCTTCGTACTTGGGTATTTGGGTATTTCGTCATTC
>PWZG01000506.1 GCA_003567575.1 PVC group bacterium
AATGACGAAATACCCAAGCCCGAAAGAAATCGGAAGTCTGAAATCCGAACCCCATAGATATTACCCCTTTCGAGCTTGGGTATTTGGGTATTTCGTCATTCTTTCGTGCTTGGGTATTTGGGTGTTTCGTCATTGCAGCACGTAATTTTCACGCCCTTTTGTGTTCAATGAGCTTAAGTAAGTGCCATTCGTGTCAGTCTTCAGTCGCCGGTCTGCAGTCTGCAGTCTGCGGTTTACCGCCTTATGCGGTTACCTCCGCCAAAACCGGCTGGGCGCCGAGAAATCTTCCAGATACGGGATATCCAGATTGTATCGGTTAGCGGTATTGAACAGTTCGCGCAAGATTCTGTTGTCCTCTGTACGCATGTGTTCGCCTATAAGATAATATACACGATGACGCGCCCATTGATTCATGATATCACGGTCGCCCTCGGGTATCTCGTCGAGCGGCAACTCGAACACGAAATCGTAAAGGACATCACCGGATCGCCCGACGACCTGAAACGCCAAACGATCCTGGTTGCGCGGCACCCGTCCATACAGTAACAGCGGATCGTCAAGGTATAGATTCGAAAGCATGACGGGGTAGACCTCGCTCTCGCTGTCGCGCGTAAAATAATAGCGTAAATCGGTTAAAACCGGGCGGAAAAAACGGCGACTGATTTCTTCCGTCAAACCGGCAATTTCTTCGCGATCCGACTCAAGAACAAGGGCGTCGCCGCGATTACGATAGGTCAACATGTCCAGTAAATACATATTGGCGACGGCATCGGTGGCGGCGGCAACGGCATAGGTCGAGATGGCGCCGCGGTTATTGCGGGTATAATTCTCGATGATTCGCGTGCTATTGGTAACCCCGGCGGTGGGTATCCCGTCGGTAAGCATGACCGCAATGGTGGGCCGTATCTCACTGCGTTCCATTGTCAAGATATGGTTCAATGCCGCATCGATGTCGGTCGTGCCGTCGGAACGCATGTCCTGCAGGAAGGGTTGCGCCCGCGCAATGTTGGCCGCGGTGGCCGGAACCCATGTATCGGCATATTGCCCGGGTTCATGGGCGAAGGTGACGATATTGAAGCGGTCTTCCTCTGAAAGATGTTTCATCGCGCGTTGAATACCGATGGCGGAACGATGTACTCGCTCATTGCCCATGCTGCCGGATAGATCCTGAATGTAGAAGACATCCTTGGGCAACACATCCAGGAATGGTTTATCCGTCGCGGTTCTGCCTTCATGACGTCCGATGGCAATGGCAAAAAAAACGTTGTCGCGGTCGCGCGACGGCACATATTTTTCCGCACGCAAACTCAAATACCGTTCCACCGGTTTCACATGGGTCACATCGCCGGCAGGCTCGCCGAATACATCCGAAATCGCGCGATCGGTAATGTTGCCGGCCGCTTCGCTCAGCGTCGGCCATCCGGCGCCATCGGTGCCGTCGATGACCGGACGCCAGACATCCGGATCTACATCCGGCAAATCACCCGGACCGGGCAACCGCGCCCGCTGCGCGCCGGCAGCCGCTGCAAGATGGCGGAATTCATCAACGGTTCCAGGTACGACAATATCCGGAGCATCGCTAACCCGCTTGACGTCCGGGCTTATAGCTCTCCGAAACGAAGTTTCGGGCTCGGTCACAATGCGATCGGTGATCTCGATAATCTCCTGTCCCGGCCCGATATTGACGACTGACGGCGTCTCCAGCAGCGTATCGTCGGCCAACAAATCATCGCCAATCAATATCTCTAGCGATAAATCGGGTTCGAATACAGCAGGATCGATCCGGTCGCGCTCCATTTCCAGCGGTTCAACACCGTCCGCAACCGTTTCACGCGATGTGACGCGCAAGTATTCCATATCCACCGTCCGCCGCCATTCTTCGGGCTGCAAATCAACCTTGACAATGGGTTTGTCATCCGGTGGCGCCGGTTTATCCGTTGTATCGCCGTAAATCCAGGCTGCCGGTAAATATAAGGCAACAATAACGTGTAATGCGATCGATACAATTATGGCGATCACGGCAACGATACCGCGGCGACGCCGCAGTCGCAACGCCATGGCGGCAGCGGTTACAGGGTTCACAGCCATGACAATACCTCCCTACCCCATGCTTTCAGGGATCTGGGTTTACTCATCATAACGTTGCTCCAGTTCCAACAAAATCTTGTCACGATCGGCGTCTCGACCAAGACGTTCAAACGTGTCGGCCGCTTTGCGAAGCGCCTGCTCCGTCAAACCGGGAATATTGTATGTTAATCCGACAAGCGAATAATAACGATTGGCATCGGTAAGATCGTCGTCAGCCTCATAACAGGCGGCCAATCCCATAAGCGCCCTGGCCCGTAAAACTGTTGCATCGGATTGTTGCGCATGTTTTTCACCCTCACGAAACCAATGACGGGCATCCACGACTCGGTCTTGATCAAGCAATAATTCGCCCAGATTAACCGCGGCATCGGCAGCAAGCGGTGTGTGGACTTTTGCTGCCAGCGCCGATTCGAACCGGCTAAGCGCCAACTCCTTGTCGTTTGCATCAAGCGCCGCCAGGCCCGCCAGTGCATGACCGATTTGACGCCATTCCGGAGTGTCTCCGGCGGTCTCGATCAATATGTCGGCCGCATTGATGGCCTCACGCGGGCGTTGTCCTTCGCGTAATTGTTTGCTTAGCCACTCCAGTAACGGTGGATCGAAACGATCCATATGCGGATCATCAAGTAAAGCCTCGAACAGTTCCGCCGCCTCGCGGTCGCGGTCCAGGCGTTGCAGCGCCAAAGCACGCCGGAATATAATCCGGCTTCGCAAACGATTATTAGGTCCGGCTTTTAGCGCCCGCTCGAAAGCCGCCTCGGCATCGGCATGGTTCCCGTCACGGGAATACAGTAGCCCCAGCGAAAAAGCGGCATCGGCCATGTATGGGTTATCGGGAAAGCGTTCCACCAATTCAGTAAACGACCGAATCGCGAGCTCGTTCCGTTCCAACTGGCCTTCGCTTAACCCCTTGCGATACAAGGCTTCAACGACCAAGTCATGTTCGGGGTAGCGTTCCAGCAGTTGCGCATAGCCGCGCACTGCCTCGCTGTGGCGGTCGACCGACCGCCACTGTTCCGCCGCTGCCAGAAGCGCTGTGGGAGCCATTGAGCGATCAGGATACTTGTCCGCTACCGCTTGGAAATATTCAGCCGCCTGAAGTGCGGCGCCGCGGTTCTGAAACAACAGGCCCAAACGATATGTCGCCTCATAAGCCTGCTCGCTTTCGGGGAAATGTTCGATTATCAGACGATAATTCTGGATCGCTTCGCTGTCATTATCAAGGTCATCGTGGGCGGTTGCCAGCAGCCAGAGTGCCGGCAACCGGATGGCGTCGGTAATACGCAAATTTGCCATGGTCTCCAGCGACCGCTGTCTGTCACCGATTTTATACTGGCTTTGCGCCTTTTCCAGGACGGCGGCCTGCGCCAGATCCGATCGTGGCGCCTTTTCCAATAAGCGCGTGTATGTCTCCGCCGCAATGGCATGTTTCCCTAGACGCCGCTCATTGTTGCCCTTCAAATAGTACCATTGATCCAGTGGCATACCATCGGCCGCATCCGTAGCGGCCAACTCAAGGGTTTCCGTGCAAATCCGCAAACTGTCGGCATACCGTCCAATTCGATAATACGTCCATGCCGTCGGTAATCTGGCTTCGGCAGCGCGTAAATCGTCGGCATAATTACCCCAGAATCTATCGAATAACTCAGCCGCTGCGGCATCGTCTCCCGATCGTTCTGCCAGTCGCGCCAACTGATACAGCGCTTCGGCGCCGTGCCGGGAATCGGGTGGTTCATCGGCGACCCGCTGCAACCATTGCCTGGCTTCTTCCCGCTCGGCCGCGTTGCCAGCCGCAAGGAGTTTACCCAATTCCAGAGCGACATACGGCGTGAAAGCGCTCACCCGGTCCTGATTCAGAAAATCGCGCCATGTCCCGGCGGCGGCGTCCCGGTCGCCGTTCGCCGCCAAACTACTGCCAATCCAGAAGTGCGCGGCATCGCGGATTGCCGGATCCGGCGCTTCATCCAGCAACTCGCGCAACAAGGTTATCGCCGTTTCTTTACGATCGGCAAAACGAAACATTTCAGCGCGCCGCAACATGGCGCGATGACGGTAAACGCTCGGCGGATCACGATCAATGACGCGAGTATACGCCCTTACGGCCGCCGCCAGATTGTTCAAATGTCGGTAACATTCGCCGATACGATAATCAATGACATCCATTTGCTCGTACCCGGGATTTCCCTCGCGGAAAATCTGGTATTCGCGAATGGCATGCTCGTGCAGACCGCGAACCATTAAACCGTCGGCAAACCGTAACTGAGTATCGGCATCTACCGGTTCCCGACCGGTGGCGGTCAGCAGTAATGCCGCAATAAATATTACCGCGCCATGTGGAAGAAAAAATCTCATGGAGTTAGGCCTTGCGTCCCTGTTTCGCCGCTTTGAAGAACCGCGAAACTCAAATTCCAGACATCGGCAAGACGGCACAAATCCATAACCTTGATCAGCTCGCGATACGGTGTTCGCTCATCAGCCCGGATCAATACTGGTTGCCCCGGATATTGCTCTACCAAACGCCCCAGCAAATTGCGGATCGCATCCGGTTGCAGTGTCTCACCGTGAACCGTTACATCGCCGTTTGGCATGACATTAAGTATAATCTCGCCATGAGCGCGCGGACGTTGCTCCGCGGTATCTGAGGACGGCAACTGCAAATCAATCTGGGATTCCCATTGCGAAAACAACTGGCTGGTCATGAAGAAGAACAGCAACAGAAAAACAACATCGATCATCGGCGCAATCTGGAAACCGACGGATTCGGGTTTGTTTTTAGCCCGGAAATTCATGCGGACATCCTTTCAATGAAGGCGCGATAAACCTCGCTGGAGGCCGATTCCAACGTCGAAATCATGTTCGACGCGCGACCGCGGAAATAGGCGTAAAACATCATTGCGGGAATACCTACGATCAGGCCGGCCGCGGTCGTGGTCAGAGCTTGAGATACACCCTGCGCCAGCTCCATGGGTTTGGCCGACGCCAGATCCGTCGCCACGGCATCAAAGGCGCTCAACATTCCGAAAACGGTCCCCAGTAAACCCACCATGGGAGAAATAACGGCGATATCGAGTAAATATTGTGTCTGCCCCTGCAACAGCGAACCCTGACGACTGCCCTCGCCTTCAAGCATATCCTTCAGCATCGCAGGATCGGCCTTGCCGGAATCGCCAATGCAGTCCAGTCCGGCTAATACCACTTCCGATAACGGACAGGGTTTATACATGCAGGCGGTCCGTATATCGTCGGGTGTACCTGTGCGAATCTTCTTAACGACATCATCGCGAAAAACAGGCGGAACGATCTGTTTGGTGCGCAACAACACGAAAAAATAAATGATAAAGGCCGCACCCAGTAGCGACATCACCGCCAACACCCACATGATCCAGCCGCCTTGATGCCAGAGAGCAACCAGTGAAAACGAAGTTTCCGCCGCCTCGGCGCCCAATGCCTGACTCGTCATTAGCGGCAGCGCCATTGCTGCGGCAACAAGCCAACCCGAAATCTTCCATCGTAACCTTATCATTTTCCGTCTCCCATGGTATTTCCCTAAAAGCGGAGTTCCGCTTGCATGAATCAAAGCCTGTATAATATCATTACCGCAACATATCGTAAAGGTTTGTTTTCACGCCGTGATTTTATTTCGTGCTTGACAGATCACTGCCTTTTTTGTTTTCATTGACGCGTGTCCACAACTTAGTTGGCTACCCTAGTCGCAAATTAATCCGAGGAGTATTGTATCAATGAAAAACGCGATAACCATAATGATCCTTGCCGCCTTATTGCCTGTGCCGTTCGCCGTGGCCACCAGCACGTTTCCCGCCGGCACCCGGGAAGTTCTGTTTGAAGGCTCCTTTACGCTCGAAAACCATAAAGGATCCACACGCGCGGATATTCTGGCAGGATACGGATATTTCCCGATGGACAACATCGAAGTCGGAGCGGTAGCTTCGTTTCGCAAGACAGAATGGGACAGCGCCTGGGGAATCAACAGTATTTGGGGAATTGGCGGGTTCGGTGAATACAACATTGAAACGGGCGGCGCCTGGTTGCCTTTTGCCGGGATGCGATTGATGGTCCTCGATGGAAACGACAGTAACGATACCGCGATCAATGCCACGGTCATGTTAGGCGTCAAACTCATGATGACCCGTTCCGCGGCTCTGTCGATCGGCGCCTATTACGATATCGCATCGAAAAAAATATACATCATTGACGGCAAACCCGACGACACCAATCTGACCGGCAAAGCTGGATTCCGGGTGTTTTTCTAAATCTGTAGAAACATGGAAGCGTAGCTCAGTTGGCAGAGCAGCTGACTCTTAATCAGCGGGTCCAGGGTTCGAGTCCCTGCGCTTCTACCATCTAAAACCCTGACAAAAAATCATTATCGTCAATATTTACAGGGACTTCAGGGTTTTTCGCTCACAGCCGTTTTCGACTCGGTTCCGTTCTTTGCCGTTCTTTTCGTTGCTCGGAAAGCGAAGAAATTCGCCGATTCTGCGTCTAATGGATAATGACAACCATATCGGCAACGCCAATAGTTGATACGCCGACGGAATGTCATTCGAACAGATTGACAGAACATCCAACGATGGTTAGACCGACGACCAATGGCGGTAGCTTGCCTTGAAGCTGCAATATAGTCGAACCAAGTCTTGCGCGCCGTTGGATTCGAGAAATGAATGTCGAAAATTTTGTCGGCAAGGGGATAAAAATGAAGATACACGACGCGACCGCACTTGCCTACGTTGATCACCTCTACGCGAAGGACCGCCGTACATTCAGCTTTATCGACAAGGCTGACGGCGATTTTGAATCATGGTCAGAGGCGGGGCGCGCCGCCCTTAGGGAACTCATCGGGTTGAACCGAATACACGATGATTGCGGTAGGTTTTCATGCTCTGTCTCGCTGGGCGCCACCGAGTCGCTGGATGGGTATACAAGGCAGAAGAACGTATTGCACGCGGAACCGGGAGTTGATATTCCGTTCTGGTACCTGAGACCGATTGGATCAGGTCCCCATCCAGTGGCGCTTTTCCCGCATGGTCATTACGCGAACTACGGGCTGGATTATGCAGTTGGGATTTCGGCTTCCGTGGAGATGGAAAGAAAAATCATAGCCGGCGAGCGCGACGTAGCAATTCAGGCAGTGGAACACGGCTTCGCCGCAATTGCGCCGGCAACAAGAGGCTTTCTTCCCTCCTGTATTCCTGACCTGACGGAACGACACGGTGGGAGTAACTGCCGAAGCCATTTGATTCATGCTCTGCTCGCAGGCAGGACCGTCATCGGGGAACGGGTATGGGACTTGGGACGCTTGATCGATTGGGCCATCAGCCAACCCGATATTCTTGCATCGACAATCCTCATGATGGGCAACTCCGGCGGCGGAGTAGCAACGCTTTATACCGCTGCCTGTGACGAGCGAATTAATATCGCGGTCGCCAGTTGCTCGTTCTGTACTTTTGTCGGGCAAAACGGAGCTGTTCACCACTGTGACTGCAATGCGGTGCCTGGGATAATGCGTTTCGGCGAGTTTTATGACGTGGCGGGTCTGATCGCCCCGCGTCACCTTTTAATCGTGCATGGTCGAACCGATCCCCTCTTCCCCCTGGAGGAGATACAACTTGCCGTTTCTAACCTTGAGCGCATCTATGACGCATCAGCAGCCACCCATAGCTGCCGGCATGTTTGGGGACCGGAAGGTCATCGATTCTACCGAGACTTGATGTGGCCGTTTGTCACGGATGCGGCCGCTCAAGTTAAATAGAATGGCCACCCATTCTATCGCCGCTAACGCGCGGAAAGAGATGCCGAAAGCAATGAAAGCAAACTTGCCCATCGTCGACATATCCGATGATGGAAGAGTGAACGGCGACCGATAACCACGCAGGACATGTCATGACTATGAAAAAATATCGATGGACAGGCTGGAGCGGCCTGGGGGTCGGGCTACTGCTCGGCATCGTTATACCCGAAACGCCGGTCTTTGCCGCTACGCCGGGTGACGAACGGATCTGGGCGTCCGGAAGCCGGCACAGCGACGGCCTTGCGCACGGGCGGGTCATCTATCATCTGGCGCGGCACGGCGATGCCGTGTATGTCGCCGGAGTCGGCCGGCACCGCGGCATCCTCGAAAAATACGACGCCGCGGACGGTACCTTCCAATGGGAACGCGAACAGGTGCTCGGCGCCCGCGAGGGCATGCATATCGCCTTCGACTCGGAATTCATGTACGTGGCCGGTACGCCCTGGTCGATCGAAAAACGCCTGCCGGCATGCGGGTCTCCGGTCTGGCGGCAAACCGGCGATGGTGGAGGCAAACCCTACACGATTTCTATCCTTGCCGATGCGCTCTTTCTGGCCGGCACGGACGGAAATGTTTGGCGGATCGAAACTGAATAACATCAGAGGATATTCCTCAAACAAAGGAAAAGTTCATATGGGTGCATTAGTGCCTTATTCAAGCATGTTTGCGCAAAAAACAAGAAAACGGTGAGCCGCTTACTTGCGTGATCACCCTCTCCCTCTGGGAGAGGGCCGGGGTGAGGGTTGGCGAAGCCATTAGGATAATGTGTATGAGGGAAGGACAAATCATGAAATCGATTGCGTTTGGCGTTTGCGGCGTTGGCAGATTCGGCACCCAACATTGCCGTTATTTTTCGGAGGACCGGAACAAGTATGAACTGGTTGCGATTTGCGATCTGGATCCGGCGCGGCTTTCCACCGTGACAGCGAAATTTGGAGGGAAAAGCTATACAGATTTTGCTGAGTTTCTGGCCAATCCGGAAATGGAACTGGCAATCATCGCCACTCGTTCGTTGGATCACGCCCGCAACGCCGAGCAGGCGCTCGCGGCGGGAAAGACCGTCCTGCTGGAAAAACCGATCGGCTTAACCGCGAACGACTATCAACTTCTCCGGCAACTCGACCAGCAGTATCCCGGTAAGCTTTACTTCTGTCATAATCACCGTTTCGAGCCCGCCTTTGGCAATGCACGGGAAATCATTGCCCAAGGTTTATTGGGTCAATTGCAGGTCGTGAAACTCTGCAAGCACCACGATTTCATGCGCCGGAACGACTGGCAGATGCGGTTGGATTGCGGCGGCGGCCAGCTCAGTGTCTGGGGTCCACACCTCCTTGATCAGGGATTGCAGCTCCTCGACGCCCCTGTGCGGGAGGTCTGGAGTTACCTGCGGCGCGTGCTGACTCCGGGTGACGGCGACGATCACGTCAAAATATCGCTTGTTGGTGAAAACGATGTCGTGGTCGAGCTGGAGATCAGCAATTCGGTAGCGCTGGCGGGTCCGTATTGCACGATTTACGGGGACCGCGGGACGCTACTGTACGGGCAGGAGCAGAAGACGATTCACCTGAAATATCTTGACCCGCAATTCGGTTGGCCGGACGCGGTTGCCGACTCAGGCCCGGCGGCGGGGAAGTCCATGTGCGCGGATCGAAATCTGCCGTGGATCGAGGAGACGCGCGACGTGACACCGGATACGGATATGTGGGCGCATGTAGAGATCGCGATCGCCAACCATTTGCATGATGCGATGCGCGGGGGCATCCCGTTTCCGATCAGGAATGCAGAGGCGCTGGAGGTGGTGCGGATTACGGAAATCGTGAAGAAGCAGAACAGCCAGTTCCATTGGTTGCAGTGAGGAGTCAGTCGCATGAAGGGTAAGCAACTCGTTTTCGAACTAATGGCTTCGCCAACCCTCACCCCGGCCCTCTCCCAGAGGGAGAGGGTGATCACGCAAGTAAGCGGCTCACCGTTTTCTTGTTTTTGCGCAAACATGCTTGAATAAGTCACTAAGAGGGGTGGCGGCGCTGGAGGATGTTGACGTACCGGAGCCTGTCGCCGGAACAGGGACCGGCGGTCTTTGCACGTTTGGCGGAAACGGAGAACCTGCCGCTCGCTGGGGATTGTATTTGATTGGACACAGAGTCGATGAAAAAAATTAAAATCGGCCAGATCGGCGTTTGCCACGAGCATGCGGCGGCTAAGATAAAGTCATTGCGTGCGATGCCGGAGGTTTACGAGGTCGTTGGCGTGGTTGACGATAGAAGCTCGGCGGCGGCGAGGTTCGCGGACAGGGACCTGGCCGCCTATGAAGGGGTGACGTGGATGAGCGAGGCAGAACTCCTGGCCACTCCCGGCCTTCAGGCGGTGGCGGTCGAGACGCCGAACCTGGACCTGGTGCCGACTGCGATACGCTGTATGGAGCGGGGACTGGCCATGCACCTGGACAAACCGGGCGGGGATGATCTGGTGCTTTTCGGCCGGCTGCTCGAAGGATGCAGGGAGCGGAACGTTCCGCTACAAATGGGCTACATGTTTCGCAACAACCCGGCCATGCAGCTTTGCAGGCGAGCGGTGCGCGAAGGCTGGCTGGGCGAGGTCTTCGAGTTTCACGCGGGTATGAGCCACGACTACGGCGGAAACGAGTATCAGAAATACCTGGCGAACTTCAAGGGCGGCATCCTGTTCAATCTGGGCGGCCACCTGATCGATCTGGTCGTTTCGATGCTGGGTCGGCCCGAGTGCGTGACTTCTTTCCTGAAGGCCGCGCCCGGCTCGCCGGAGAACTCGATGAGCAATGGTCTGGCGGTGTTGGAGTATCGGCACGCGCATGTCCTGCTGCATGCGTGCAGTCGTGAAGTGGACGGCCTCCTTCATCGGCGTCTCAAGGTCTGCGGCACCGGGGGGACGGTAGAGCTGTGTCCGCTGGAGCGATTCGACGGCGAACCGCTGACCATGCGCTTGACCCTGGGCGAAGATAACGAGGAGTACGCCGCCGGAACCCACTTCGTTGACTTCGGCGTACAGCGTGATCGCTACCGGGCGCAGATCCTGGAACTGGCGCGGGTCATCAATGGCGAGATCGAAAATCCCTATACCTACGAACACGATTTAGTGGTGCAGGAAGTGCTGCTGGCGGCTTCCGGATACAGCGAATGGAGGCAACCATGATAAGCGACTGGAAAGTTGCTATTGCCCGAGACACGGCCGTGCCCTCGCTCGGGCTGCACGGGTTGCATGTGGCTTTTCGCGGGCTGCCGAATTTGAAGGTGGTTGGTTTTTTCGACTCCAAGGCCGACGACCTTCAGACCATCATGGCGGTCACCGGCGCTACGAAACACTACCGCGATTACGTACGGATGCTCGATACCGAAGAGCCGGATATCGTCGTGCTCTGCTCCCGCCATCCATACGATCATTTCCCACAGATCAAGGCGGCGGCCGAACGGGGTATCCACATTTATTGTGAGAAACCGATGACTGCCAGCCTGAAGGAGGCGGACGCGATCGTCGAGATTGTTAAGAAGAACAGAATCAAGTTGTGCGTGGCACACCCTGCCCGTTACAACGCCGGCTTCCGCAAGATGAAGAAAATGGTCTGCGATGGAGAAATAGGAAGGCCGTTGACGATTTACGGCCGGGGAAAAAGCGATCATCGCGGCGGCGGGGAGGATATGATGGTTCTGGGAACCCATATTTTCGACCTCCAGACATTTTTCTTTGGCGAACCGGAGACCGCTTGGGCAGAGGTTACTTGTGGAGGAAAGCCGGTCGATCGGGGAGACATTTGCGATACCGTCGAACCGATCGGACCGACGGCCGGAGACGATATTTTCGCATGTTTTCGCTTTCCGGGCGGCGTGCGCGCGTTGTTTGAGAGCAGGCGCGGTTTGATTGATCACGGCAGGCAGAAAACGCATATGGGCATAGCCGTCATCGGGACCAAGGGCACGCTGTCCATGCGTTTCGACGACCGGAAAGATGCCAGCCTGACGATAAGCCGGCGACCGGATCCTCCCGATGCCGACGCGTGTTTCGAGGCGGTGAGAGTGGTGGACGAACGTTCCGTTCCCGGGGCGGCGCCGCCGGACGATTCGCTACGGGGCGTACATACACCAAGGGCAACCATGTTTCTTGAGAGCAACCGTTATGCTGTATGGGATTTGATGCAGTCGATCGGAAAAGACCGCCAACCGGTATCGAACGTGGTCAACGCGCGTCTGGCGCTGGAGATGATTTACGCAGTTTACGCTTCACAGGTCACAGGCAGCGTCGTCCGTTTTCCGTTGACCGATCGCGAACATCCACTGGAAAGGAAAAAGGAATGAAGGCAATTATCGTTACCGACAACAAAAAACTCGTTTGGAACGAAGTCCCCGCTCCTGTTCGCAAAGAAGGCGAGATCATTATCGAGATCCGTGCCGCCGGGGTGAACCGAGCCGATCTAATGCAGCGGGCGGGTAGTTACCCTCCCCCGCCAGACTGGCCGCAATGGATGGGACTGGAGGCGGCCGGGGTTGTGGCCGAAACCGCGGCCGACAGCCGCTGGAAGGTCGGGGACAAAGTGTGCGCGCTGCTTGGCGGCGGCGGCTACGCCGAAAGGGTCGCGGTCCCCGAAGGCATGGTCCTGCCAGTTCCTAAAGGTCTCACCTTCGTCGAGGCTGCCGCTATTCCTGAAGCTATCGCGACGGCATATTTGAACCTGTGGATCGAAGGCGGCATGAAAACCGGCGATACCGTGTTCATCCAGGCCGGGGCCAGCGGTCTGGGAATGGTCGCCATCCAGCTAGCCAGATTGCTCGGCGTCAAGGTAGTGACCACGGTCGGTTCCGAGGAGAAGGCTGCATTTGTGCGCGGTCTCGGAGCCGATGTGGTGATTAACCGTAAAAAAGACAATATCGCCGATGTCCTCGCCAAACACCCGGCAGATATTGCCCTGGACTGCGTTGCCGGTTCTGAACTGGGTCCCTGCCTGAAGACCATGGCCGGCGGCGGACGCTGGATCGTGATCGCCACTCTGGGCGGGACCGTCAGCGAGATCGATATGCGCGATTTCTTCAAGCGCGGCATCAGGCTGATCGGCAGTACCCTGCGCAGTCGAACCAGCGAGATGAAGAGCCGGATTTTGGCCGATCTCGAAAGGCAAGTCTGGAACCAGTTTTCCTCCGGAGCCATCAAATCCGTCATCCACAAGACCCTGCCGATAACTAATGCCGAAGAGGCGCATGAAATCCTCCAGAACCGTGAAAACATGGGCAAGGTCGTCCTGGAGGTTGTCTGAGCTTACCGGGTTGTCTTCGGCCTGGGTTGACGCAAAGGATTATCCTTGTCAAAATTCAACGGCTATGAAATTATGCAAGTTTTTGTCTGGACGCCAGTAGCGACGATGCGCTGAAAGACGGCGGTTCTCCGGCGTAAATGAAACGTTCACAAATGAATGGAGGATCAGTGATGAGAGAAACAATACGCGATGCGTTATGGTTGTGGGGTCAGGAAGCCGGTTGTTTTCATCGGGCCGGGAACAACCGGTGGAAGCTGCCGGGGATGTCGCGGATGACCCCGACGGAAGGGGCTCTCTACATGGGGATTCCGAATCTGATGGTGGTGCGATTCAACAACCAGCCAGCGCCTCCATTCCGGCAATATGCGCTTCCCATGCGTGGATTGAAGCGCGTCGTGTGGTCCATAGCTTCTTGGCCTGTATATGTGGGATTTCGGCGCCTGTGCGCCGATCCCCATGTCGGCGATGAAGCATCAATGCCACTTGGGTCTCGAATGGTTGCGCGCCGGGCGGATCGAGGGAATGGTGTTTTTGGCGAACTGCATCGCCGATCTCGACCTCGAGGCCGTCGAGTATGCGCGTAAATGGATTGCCGAGATCGGAGATGAACCGCTTCACAGGCCGCAAGACGCTAAACAACGGGAGTGACGATGAAGAACATTGCCAACGAAACAGCAATCAATGCGGATCAACAGAGACGGCGCCGACATTTCAAGCGGGTTCAGCGTGTCCTTGAAAATGCGCCGCGTATCAACAAACAGAAACGGTTGGGCAGGAATGAATTCCGGAACCGTTTAAATACCGTTCAAAAAGCTCTGCAACGCGCCGGGCTGGAGGTGGGGATCGTATTTTCCGACGAGCATTATTGCGGCGATGTGCCTTATCTTGGCGGAAACACCAATATAACGGTAGAACAGGTTGCCGGCGTCGTCGGTGCTTCGGGCTTTCACCTGGTGGCCGGACTTGAAGGGGGATATGTGGCGGAACAACTCTCCCCGAGAAGCGGAGCAACGGTTCACAAAGCCGAGTTGCTGCAATTGGCCGATGAAAAATATCCCGTCCGCGCTACGAAACTCGAAGATATCCTCCGCATCGCAAATCGAGGCAGGCTTCCGAGGCGCCTTGCGCTATTCACGCCGCGCCAGGTTATTCCGGATTCCTTTGTCACCACATGCGAAAATCTAGTGGGAGCTAAGAATGTTGTCGATGCGCAGGAATTGTTTTTCGCAATCAAATATGAAAAAAGCGCGGCAGACATGTCGATGATCCGCGAGGCCACAGCGATCAGCGATACAGTGATGGAAGCTATGCTTGCCGTGCTCGAGCCGGGAATGCTGGAAACGCAGGTAGCGGCCTGGGGCTATTTCACCGCCTGGGAGATGGGTTGCGAAGAACTCGGATTCGATCTGATCGTGGGCGCCAATGAAGCGAACCGTACCCTGATTGGGAAGGCGCTTAACCGGGTCATACGCAAGGGTGATTTCGTCCATCTCGGTGTCAGCGCCAAACGGGACGGATTGAATGCCTGCGTCCGACGATCCGTCATTGCCGTGCCATCTCCCAAGATGGTTACCGACCGGCAGAAGTATTGGTTCGAACTCGTCGAAGGCGCGTATCAAGTCGGCTACGACAAATATGTCGAGGTTGCCAGAAAAAATCTGCCAGCCTATCATCAGGAAAAGGCACTCGTAGATTATTTTAAAGCCAGTTCCCCGGAAGTTTCAAAAATGATCGGGAAAACCGTCGATCTGACGGAGTTGAAACCCTATACGGGCACGCACAATGCCGGCTATACCGAATGCCAGGAGTTTTACGGAGCGATCACGCTGGATTCAAAAAAACCGCTTGGAAATCGTATTGTTACCATGCTTGATGTGGCTCTGCGCGGCATCGGCGACCATTGGAACGATGTGCGATTGCCTGGTTTCGATTATCTCGTAATCGAAAACACGCTGGGAAAATCCGGAAAACGAGTCACGACATACAATCGGCTGCCGATCAACGTCCAGCATCTGGTGGGACGCTGACCGGAAAATCTCCGGATTCCTTGGTTCCTATCTTTCGAACGGATCCCTGAAAACCTCTGTTCCGCAGTCGCAGGTAAAGAAGGATGGTATGACTATGAAGAAAATTCGTATCGTGGGAATGTGTTTATCCTTGTTCGCCATCATGAGCGTTGCACAAGAGGAAGGTGACGGAAGATTAAAGAATACGATTAGCGTGGGCCTGACGCTCACGGACGGAAACAGCGAAACCATGCAGGCGAACGTATCGCTCGTGACAGCGGGCGAAAAGGATGGACTGGGGTCGGTTCGCGCGGGTCTGGAGGCGCACTACGGAGAAAGTGCGGTCGGTGACCGTAAGGATACAACCGTGGAGAACGCCCGCCTTTTCGCCAATGCCAAGAAAACGATCAGCCCCATGACATTTGCGTCACTGGATGGCGCCCTGCTGTATGATGCTATCGCGGATATCGATTACCGGGCCGTGATTGCCCCCGGTCTTGGCGTCTATCTGGTAAAGGACGAACAAACATCGCTTTTTTTCGAGGCCGGTCCGGCATATGTGTGGGAAAAGGTGGGTGGCGAGAGTGAAGATTACCTCGCCTTGCGTTTTGCCGAGCGGCTTGAGTTCCGGATCAGCCAAACGTCAAAGCTATGGCAAGTGTTGGAGTATTTGCCAAAGGCAGACGACGTCAGTTCCTATCTGCTAAATGCAGAGCTGGGCGCCGAGGCCGCCATGAACGCACGCATAAATCTGCGTCTTGTGCTGCAAAACAACTACGACAGCACACCGGGTGATGGATTGGAGAAGAATGATATCACATTGATCGCCGGTATCAGCTTATCGCTTTAGGCCCTTCCAGAGCCTCTGTCATAAAAGACAAGAAAAAGTGACGCGATGACGTTGGGTGATTCGGGCGAGAGGTAAGCGGTCAATTTTGCCTGAAATCGTCACTCGTTGCCCACCTCGATCAGCGCTACTGACAAGTCACTGAAAAATCAAACCATTACGAAAACGCTTCAAACCGGCGAAAGTTATGATTGACCGTACGGCGTGACTGGGGTATACTGGATTTTCGTTTTTCATAACCGGTTTCTTTACCGCATTCAACGACCGGATCGTCCGGTATCAGCACAGGAGCATAGTAATTATGATCGTATCAACCACAGAACTGTTTCGGCATGCCTACGGCAAGTACGCGTTGGGCGCATACAATATCAATAACGCAGAACAGACGATGGGCTTGTTTCAGGGCTGCATGGACAGTCAGGCGCCGTTTATGATCCAGATATCGAAAGGCGCGCGCAGTTACACTGACAAACGGATGCTTGAAGCTATGATTCGTGCCGCTGACGAAATTTTCCCGGACGCGATTTTCGCCGTTCATCTTGATCACGGCGACGAAGAAGCTTGTATGGACTGTATCGAAAGCGGATTTTACAGTTCCGTCATGATCGATGCCAGCCATGAACCGTTCGACAGAAACGTCGAGATCACCAAACGTGTTGTTGACGCCGCACATGCGCGTAACATTGTGGTCGAAGCTGAGTTAGGTCAGCTTGGCGGTGTTGAGGAGGACATTTCGGTGAGCGAAGAGGACGCGAACCTGACCAATCCGGAAGAGGCGGAGCAATTCGTCAAGGCAACCGGTTGCGACAGTCTGGCATGCGCCATCGGCACAAGTCACGGCGCGTATAAGTTCACTGGATCACAAGGTCTGCATTTCGAGGTGATCGAAGAAATCCAGAAACGTTTGCCGGGTTTTCCGCTGGTTATGCACGGGTCGAGCTCGGTTCCCCACGATGAAGTCGAGCGGATCAACGCCGCCGGTGGCGCATTGAAGGACGCCAAGGGCGTCGACGAGAAACAATTCGCGCCGGCCGCTAAAATGGGCGTCACCAAGGTAAACATCGACACCGACGGTCGTTTGGTATGGTGTCGCGTGCACCGGGAAGAGTTCCGTGACGATCCTTCCAACTTCGACCTGCGCAAGCCGGGCAAGGTTTTCATGGCGGAATACGCCAAGTATATCGCGCACAAGAACAAGGTGCTGGGCAGCGAGGGTAAACTTGCCGAAGTCCGCGCCATATTGAACAAATAACAAGACATCGAAACAGTCGACCATTGTGACGGGCGACACCAAGTCCCGGAAACGGAACGTCTGTGAGCAGATGTCTATTTTTGGGTAGCAGGAGAGTATCATGAGCAAGAAAACGATTATGACCGACGGCAACACCGCGGCCTCGACAGTAGCCCACGCCATTAACGAGGTGTGTGCAATTTACCCCATTACCCCGTCATCGCCGATGGGTGAGACGGCCGACGAACTCAGTGCTGCCGGCGTCAAGAATATATGGGGCGGTATTCCCGAGGTCCAGGAAATGCAATCGGAAGGCGGCGCGGCAGGCACCGTCCACGGTTCGCTGACCGCAGGCGCCTTGACGACTACGTTTACCGCATCGCAAGGCCTACTGCTGATGATTCCGAACATGTACAAAATAGCCGGCGAATTGTCGCCGACCGTTTTCCATGTATCAGCGCGTTCCCTGGCCTGCCAGGGATTATCGATTTTCGGCGATCATTCCGATGTGATGGCTGTCCGCGCGACCGGATTCGCCCTGCTGGGCGCCACCGGTGTACAGGAGAGCGCCGATTTCGCGTTGATCTCTCAAGCCGCCTCGTTGGAATCGCGCGTGCCTTTTATTCATTTCTTCGATGGATTCCGCACATCGCATGAACTGCAGAACATCGAGCAGGTATCGCGCGACACGATCCGTGCCATGATCGACGATGACCATGTACGAGCCCATCGCCGCCGCGGGTTGTGTCCGGATCGCCCATCGATACGTGGGACGGCCCAGAACCCCGACGTCTACTTTCAAGGCCGCGAAACGGTCAATCCTTTTTATGCCGCCACTCCAGGTATTGTACAGAAAGCGATGGACAAGTTCGCGCAATTGACGGGGCGCGCTTATCATCTATTCGATTATTTCGGCGCACCGGATGCCGAAAAGATCATCATCATCATGGGTTCAGGCGCTGAGACCGTCCAGGAAACCGTGGAATATCTTGCAGCGCAAGGCGAGAAAGTCGGCGTCATCGTTGTTCGATTGTACCGGCCATTCGATGTCAAGGCTTTCGTCAAAACCCTGCCGGAATCCGTCAAACAGATTGCTGTTCTGGACCGGACCAAGGAACCGGGGGCCATCGGCGAACCGTTGTATGGCGACATCCGCACCGCCATCGGCGAAGCCCAGTCTTCCGGATGGATGCAGAACGATTTCTATCCGCTGGTTCTTGGCGGCCGGTACGGGCTGGGGTCGAAAGAATTCACGCCGGCCATGGTCAAAGCCGTATTCGACAATCTCGAAGGCGAGAAGAAGAATCATTTCACGGTCGGCATCAATGACGATGTCAGCCACGGCAGTATCACGGTGAAACCCTTCCAAATACCTCATGACAAACGGATCGAAGCCGTATTTTACGGACTAGGCTCCGACGGTACGGTAGGCGCCAACAAGAATTCGATCAAGATCATCGGTGAACATACGGACAACTACGCCCAGGGCTATTTCGTTTACGACTCCAAAAAAGCGGGCGCCATGACGGTATCGCATCTGCGGTTCGGCCCTGATCGTATCCGCAGCCCGTATCTGTGTACCAAGGCCGATTTCGTGGCGTGCCATAACTTCAGTTTTCTGGAAAAATACGATATGTTGGCGCACGCCAAAGAGGGTGCCGTGTTTTTACTGGAAAGCCAGTTCGGAGCCGACGAAGTATGGGACCACATGCCCGACGAAGTCGAGCAGCAGATCATCGACAAAAAGATCAAGTTCTACGTCATCGACGCAATCAAACTGGCCAAGGAACTGGGATTGGGCGGTCGCATCAACACCATCATGCAGACCTGTTTCTTCGCCATTTCCGGGGTGCTGCCGACTGACGAGGCGATCGAACTACTCAAGAAAGCCATTCGCGACACATACGGTCGCAAGGGTGAAAAGGTGGTTCAGATGAACTACAAGGCCGTTGACGGCGCCATGGGCAACCTGCATCAGGTCAAGGTCCCCGAAAAGGTTGCCGGCAATATGAGTAAACCGCCGATCGTCCCGGCCGGAGCGCCTGAGTTCGTCCAGACCGTCACCGCCCGCATCATGGAACAGATGGGCGATACACTGCCGGTCAGCGCCATACCGAACGATGGAACCTGGCCGCTGGGCACAACGCGTTTCGAGAAACGGAATATCGCGGTCGACATTCCCCAGTGGGATGAAAACCTGTGTATTCAGTGCGGACAATGTTCGCTCGTCTGCCCGCACGCCGCGATTCGCGTCAAGGTATATGATCCCGAATACACGGTAAAAGCGCCTTCCACCTTTAAATCGGCCGAAGCCAAGGGTAAAGAATTCAAGGGTTTGAAGTACACGGTGCAGACGGCGCCCGAGGATTGTACCGGTTGCGGCGTGTGTGTCGCGAACTGTCCGGCCCGTGAGAAGGATAAGGAAACGCGTGAGGAAACCGGGCATCGCGCCATCGATATGGTTCCGCAATTGCCGTTACGCGAACAGGAAGCGGAGAATTTCGAATATTTCATGTCGATTCCCGATCCCGATCCCGCGTCATACAACCGGGCGACCATAAAGGGCAGCCAGTTTACGCGGGCGATGTTCGAGTTTTCGGGGGCCTGCGCCGGTTGCGGCGAAACGCCATATGTCAAGCTGTTGACGCAATTGTTCGGCGATCGCGCCATGATTGCCAACGCCACCGGTTGTTCCTCGATTTATGGAGGCAACCTGCCGACGACGCCATATACACCGCGAAGCGACGGGCGCGGACCGACATGGTCCAATTCGTTGTTCGAGGACAATGCCGAGTTCGGGTTCGGGATGTTGTTGGCCAGCGAACGGTTCGGCAAACACGCAGCTGAACTCCTCGATAAACTGGCGAACGGCGCCTGCGACGAATGCGCCGGATCGCGAGAACTCTTCGAAAAGATCCGCCAGGGCAAAACCGATACCCAGGCGGGGATAGAGGCGCAGCGGGCGTTGATCGATGAAATGAAGAAGCAGTTATCGAACTGTTCGAGCGATATATGCAAGGAAATGCTTACGGTAGCGGATTATCTGGTACGAAAATCGATATGGGTTGTTGGTGGCGACGGTTGGGCCTACGACATCGGATACGGTGGCTTGGACCATGTTCTGGCAAGCGGCCGGAACATTAATCTTCTGGTTCTTGATACCGAGGTTTACTCCAATACCGGCGGGCAGGCATCAAAGTCGACGCCGATGGGAGCGGTTGCGAAATTCGCATCCGGCGGGAAAGCGCTGATGAAAAAAGATCTGGGCATGATTTCCATGACCTACGGGAACATCTATGTAGCCACGATTGCGCTGGGCGCCAATCCAACGCAAACCGTTCGCGCTTTTACCGAGGCCGAAGCCTATGACGGTCCGTCGCTGATTATTGCGTACTCGCATTGTATCGCCCAGGGTATCGACATGCGTAACGGTCTCAATAGTCAGAAGGAAGCGGTCATTTCCGGACACTTCCCGCTGTACCGGTACAACCCGGCGCTTGCGGCGGAAGGCAAGAACCCGCTCAAGATCGACAGTAAACCGCCGACCATGGCCTTCAGTGAACATGCCATGCGAGAAAATCGATTCCAGATCCTGAACAAGAGCGACCCGGAAACAGCGCAACGGTTAATGGCCAAGGCCGACGGTATGGTCACCGCCAAATTCGATCTGCTTCAGAAACTGGCGGCGATGGAACCATGCCAGACCGAACCGGCAGCCGAATAAAAGGATAGCCGCTTGTAACGCATCCGGTTTGTGCAAAATGAGGTATGAACGAGAGACAACTGATCGATAAGCTGCAGCGGGTCGAGGCTCTCTTCGAAGGAGCGGCCACGACCGGGGAGCGGGAGGCGGCGGCGAGCGCGCGGGAGCGGCTTCGCAGCCGGCTGGAAGATCTGCAGGTGAACGATCCGGTGATCGAGTACCGATTCACGCTTGCCGACATGTGGTCCCGGCGACTTTTCGTCGCGCTGTTGCGGCGCTACGGGATTCGGCCTTATAGGTACAGTGGGCAACGATATACCACCGTGATGGCCCGTGTCCCACGCTCATTTGTGGATGACATGCTATGGCCAGAGTATATGCAACTGAACGAGGTGCTGTGTGCCTACCTGGAAGAGACGACCGAGAGAGTCATCGGCCAGGGGATTCATGCGGACAGTTCGGAAGCCGAGGTCATGAAGGAGTTGCCGGTAGCATAGCAGCTTGGATCGCCGGATTCGCCTATGGCGATCCACAGCGCGGCATCTCGCTACGATAGCTAGTATAACCATGAAGAAAGAGAGACCAAACGTAATCTGGTTCATAGTCGACCAGATGCGCGGGCAGGCGATGGGCGTGAACAGGGATGCGAACGTTTTCACGCCGAACTTGGACAACATGGCGATCTGCGGAACCAACTTCCCGAACGCGGTTTCCGGCTACCCTCTGTGCTGTCCGTTCCGGGCCAGCATGATAACCGGCAAGTACGCTCACAACCATTCGGTCAAGCTGCACGAGGACCGGCTCGATCCGGAGTTTGGCAACGTGGCGGACGTTTTCAACGAAACCGGGTACGAGACGATCTTCTTGGGAAAGTGGCACATGGCTGGTTTGAAGGAGCGCGACGGACGATCGGCGCTACGCTTGGTGCCGAAGGAGTATCGCGGACGATTCCATACCTGGCTCGGATACGACAACAACAACAGCCAATGGGATTCGTACCTGCACGGTCACGACGGGGGCGTGGAGGTTGCACACTACAAGCTCCCGGGATACGAGACCGACGTATTGACTGACCTGGCGATCGAACGGCTCCGTGTACGCAAGAAGGGGGACAAGCCATTTTTCATGGTGGTTTCGGTCCAGCCGCCGCACAATCCCAACCTGGCTCCGGCGCGAAACCGGCGCTATCAGGCGCAGCAGTTGAAACTGCGTCCAAACGTGCCAATTTCGATTGAGCAGGATGCGCGATTCCGCCTGTCCGGCTACTACGCCCAGATCGAGAACATCGACGAGAATGTCGGGAAGCTCATGGATGCGCTGTGCGAGACCGGACTCGTTGACAAAACGCATGTCATGTTCTTCTCTGACCATGGTGATCAAATGGGCAGCCAGGGTCGCTTCGGCAAGTGTGTGCCATACGAGGAATCCGTAAAGATTCCTTTCCTGATAGGAGGCGGAAGGCCAATGAACTACGACGGCCGCCGATGTGGCAATGCGCCGTCATGCATTAACCACGTTGATATCGCCCCGACTACACTCGGACTTTGCGACATTGAGGCGCCGGACTGGATGGAGGGGTTCGACTACTCGCACCGTCGCACGGGGAAGGACTTTGCGCGTCGTGCTGATGAAGAGCCGGATAGCGCTTATCTCCAGCTCATTGGTGATCGCGATTCCAGCTACGCGTGGCGGTGCGTGGTGACCAGAGATGGTTGGAAATACGCATGTGTCAAGGGCGGCGAGTGGTTGTTGTTCGATCTAAACAATGATCCGTTTGAACAGAACAACCTCGCATTCCATACAGGATACCACAAGAAGCGCAGCGAATTGAACGGGCTTCTCCGGCATTGGCAGGAAAAAACCGGGGACCACTTTGAGTTTCCGGATAGTTGAATACAAGTTGGATACACAACAGGTTGACTTGATTTAGGAAGCTGTAGAATGTTTTTATGTAGTCGCGAATAATCCTGATTTTCGCCGTTTGCATATGAAACATGAAACCACGGAAAAGGAGATCCGGTTTATGCCTATTCGAACGGCGATTATCGGGTACGGACGCAACGGCAGCAGCATGCATGCGGGACCCATCGAAAAGAATGACGCCTTCGCGATGACCGCCGTGTGCGATATAGCCCCCGAACGGCGCAAGCAGGCGGTCGAACGGTTCAAATGTCCCGTTTACGAAGACTACAAAGAGATGCTCCGCAAGGAAAAGATCGAGCTGGCCGTTGTCGTCACCCGCAACGATCAGCATGCGGCTATGGCCTGCGACTGCCTGCGAGCGGGGGTCAACGTGCTGGTCACCAAACCCCAAGCGGTTAATGCGGACGAGGCACGGAGCATGATCGCCGCCGCAAAAGAAACGGGCCGCCGGTTACTGCCATGGCTGCCTGCGAGATGGGGTAGCGACCTGCATCGGTTAGGCGAACTGCTTCGGGACGAAGCCGTTGGGAAGGTGTTCGTCGTTCGCCGGGTGGTCAGCAGTTTCGCCACACGGTGCGACTGGCAAACGGAGAAACGATACGGCGGCGGTTACTTGCTGAATTGGGGTGCGCACATTGTGGATCCGCCCGTGGTTCTGCTCGCCGGCAAGGTGAAAAGCGTCTTTGGCCGGATGAAACAGGTCATCAATCCGGGCGACGTAGAGGACTTGTTCTTCGGTGTACTCGTTCTGGAGGATGAGACGATCGTGCAGGTTGAATACACTATTTCGGCAGATCCGCTCCCAAGCTGGGTCATTCAAGGGGATCGCGGTCTGATCGTCGTGAATGGTCGAAACCTCAAGCTCATCAAGCAGACGCCGGCACGGCCGAAAGATCCGACCAGATTCTCCACTATGCAGGCCAAACCGGCCGAAGTGCTCGAAGAGACTGTCGAGGGCGCGCTGTACGGCGATGAATTTGCGATCTACCGGGAAATCGGCGCGGCGATCCGCGGCGAAAAACCATATCCCGTCACTCCGGAAGCTGCCCTTGATGTGTCGCGCGTACTGGACGCAATCAAGGTGTCTTCTGCCGAAAACCGAGTGGTCATGCTGTAACCGATGACATCTCAAAGGTTGGTTGAAACCGTTCATGCACGATCAATAGAGTGGCAGCGTTACAGGGAGGCAGAGTGGCAGGATTACGAGAGAACGACTAAGAGGGACTAAGTGTGGAGACTAAGCGTGGGGAGAATGGCACTTACTTAAGCTCATTGAACACAAAAGGGCGTGAAAAGTACGTGCTGCAATGACGAAACACCCAAATACCCAAG
>PWZG01000023.1 GCA_003567575.1 PVC group bacterium
CGAAAGCGACGAGAAACGGTCGTCAGTGATTTTCCCGTTCGCGCCCGGTGTCAGGCCATCGGCACGGCTCCGGGAAAGGTCTTTTCGGTCAAGGTTCGGTGAGGGCCATATCACTTTATGTTGCATGCAACATAAAGTGATATGCGCCCTCTTCAGTTGTTGGATCTTTTGGTGATCACCGTTTTTATGCTATGATGTATTTTCGTTTCAGTAACGTGTCTATAGGAAAGGAGTCATTCCATGATCGCAAACCCAACGCGTAATCCATTTCAAATGCTCGCCATCGCAAAATCGCTGACGCTTTCCCTGATGCTGTCAGTCGGCTTGTTGTTCGTTCACGTATCCGCCGCCGGGGTGGATTTGATCCGCGATGCACAACCGTCGGCCGTCATCGTGCTGCCGGCGGAGCCGGCGGCGGATGAGCAACGTGCGGCCGACGAACTGGTTGAACATATTGGATTGATCAGCGGCGCCAAACCGAAGATCATCGCCGGCGGCAATCTGCCGGAAGGCTTGTTGCCGCTGTTTCTGGGCGCCGCCGCCGATCCGGCGCTGGACGAATGGTCGCGGGAGGCCGGAGTCAATCCCTCGTCATTTACGCTTCGCGTCACCGGCGATCGCATCGATATTCGCGGACTCAGCGCTGAGGGAACGCTGTTCGGAGTCTATGAACTGCTTGAGCAACTCGGTGTCCGCTGGTACATTCCAGGCGATCTGGGTCGTGTCATACCGCAAAACGACAATATCCGCATCGCCGTTCAGCGTGTCTCGCAGGCCCCGTCAATGGACTGGCGCCACTTCCAGGCGATGGCGGAAACGGACTGGATACGGCGCCAGCGTATGGGCGGCGAACATCGTTCAACCGGAGCGCACGGCCTGCCCGGACTTCCCGCGCGGGGAGCTTCCGGAACGCGCCTGTTTGAAGAACACCCCGAATTGTTCTCGCTGGTCGACGGCGAACGCCGGGCGCGCCAGCATTGTATTTCCAATCCCGAATCCTTGCGGCGCGTAGTCGCGGCGTTGCGCGAGCGGCTGGCGAACGCCCCGGATCAGAAGTATATCGGCATGGGTCCCAGGGATGGCCGCGGATACTGCGAGTGCCCGGACTGCCGCGCCATGGACGGCGGCGTTATCGATCCGTTTTACGGTCAGGAATCGATGACCGACCGCTATATCCTTTTTTTTAACCGGGTACTGGCCGAGCTGGAGGACGATTACCCGGACTTGCATTTGGTCTGGTACGTTTACGGCCTGCACATGATGCCGCCGGAAGCCGTGAAACCGAATCCGCGCATTGTCGGGGTCTTCGCGCCAATCTCAATGGACCGTATCCGCGGCATGGACAATCCCATGAGCACGGATCGCCATACGTTCCGCTGGCTTATCGACGCCTGGGCCGAATTGGAGCCCAACGAGATGTACTACCGCGGCTACTACAATAACCTAGCCTGCCCGCAGTTTCCCAAGACGCAATTGGACCGGGTACGCAACGAAATTCCCGCCATCCGCGAAAAAGGGATCAACGTCATGCGGGTGGAAGTCATCCGCCAGTCATGGGCGTCGGATCCGATCTCGCTGTACGTTGCCGCGCGCATGATGTGGGATATCGACACCGATGTCGACGCTTTACTGACGGAATTTTACGAAAAATATTATGGTCCGGCAGCAGAACCCATGCAAGCCTACCACGAAACATTGGAATCGGCATTCGCCGATACCCCCTACTGTACCGGTTCGAGTTACGTTTATTTCCCCATATTTGACGCGCAACGACGCAATACCCTGCGCGGATATCTTGACGGCGCAGCCGCGCTGGCGCCACGCGCCGACGCGGGTTTGTACGGCGAACGAGTCTGGGCAATCCGCCAGGGATTCGACCGCCTGGAACTGTTCCTGAACATGACCGCGGCTCGGAACCGGCACGATTTCGAAACCGCATACAGCCTGATGCATCAGTACTTTGAACTGAACGACGCATTAACCGAATACGAACTGGAAGTCGATCCGGATAATTCCAACTGGATCCGGCTCGGACGCGACCATAGGTTGGTCAACCGGCGCGAACGTTCGGATTTGCGTGGTAATTATTTCAACCGTTTTTTTCAACATCCGGTCGACTCAGGCTACGAGCGAACCGTAAGAGTCGGCGAATTGGTGGCGACGCTGGCGGATGCATGGGATTTCCTTATCGATCCGGCTGAAATCGGAGAAATCGCCGGCTATTACCGGCCGGGCGAACTGGGCGGCAACTGGCAACCGCTGAGAACCACATCGTTAAGCTGGTCCGACCAGGGGCTGCACTACTACAAGGGCGTTGCCTGGTACCGGCAGAAAGTCACTATCCCGGCGGAATTCGAAGGCCGGCCGGTTTATCTCTGGTTCGGCGGCGTGGATAATGCCGCCAAGGCCTGGGTGAATGGCGAGCTGCTGGGAACCAATCGCGAACCGCTGCACGGACTGCCCGGCGTCAGGGGCACATTCCGGCCGTTCGATTTCCTGGCGACCAGCGCGGTGCGGTTCGGTGAACCGAACACTGTCAGCGTCAAAATCACCAACGACAGCCTGGCCGAGCTGGGCACCGGCGGCATCGTGGCGCCGGTCATGTTCTGGAGCCCCCACGACCCGGACTGGAAACCCTGAATACAGGGAACATCTCGATAGAATGATGACAATTAAGGAATGCATTATGTCAAAACAGCGTCCCAATATTCTCTGGATTTCATTCGAAGATACCAACCCTGTATACGGATGTTACGGCGATCCGGTTGCTTGCACGCCCAATCTCGACCGTTTGGCAGCCGAAGGCTGCCGTTGGACACAGGCTTTTTCGACCGCCGGCGTCTGCGCTCCGGCGCGTTCGGCGGTGATTACCGGAATGTATCCGACCGCTATCGGAACCCATCACATGCGCACGACGCACACCCAACGAGCCACACCGGAGCTGCCGACGCCCTACTCGGCCTGTCCACCGCCGGATGTTCATTGTTTTACCGAATATTTCCGTGCCGCCGGCTATTATTGCACCAATAACTCCAAAACGGATTACCAGTTCGAACCGCCGTTCACCGCCTGGGACGAATGCAGCGCGACCGCCCACTGGCGTAACCGCAGGGATCCGAAACAACCGTTTTTTGCCGTATTCAATCCCACCCTCACGCATGAAAGCGGGATGTGGGACGACAAGAACCCGCCTCTACGACTTGATCCCAACGCCATCCCCCTGCCTCCCTATTTCCCGGATACGCCCAAAGTCCGCGCATCCATGGCGCGGATGTATGCCCATATCGAACAAAGCGATGTCTTCCTTGGCCGCCTGCTGGAGGAGTTGGCGGCGGACGGATTGGCGGAAAACACACTCGTCGTTCACTGGAGCGATCACGGCCCCCTACCGCGCGGTAAACGATGGCCCTACGATTCAGGGATACACGTTCCGCTGATCGTACGCTGGCCCGGCATGCTCAAGCCGGGATCGGTAAACGATCAGTTGGTCAGCACGATCGATCTGGGACCCGCCATGCTTGCCGCCGCCGGTCTGGCGCTTCCCCGTCATCTTCAAGGACGCCCATTCCTGGGTCCCCTTGCGGAACCGCCTCGACGCTATGTGTACGCATCCCGCGACCGCCATGACCTGCATTACGACCACGTTCGCGCTGTACGCGATACACGCTTCAAGTATATCCGCCACTGGCGACCCGATCAACCATACCTCGGTTGGATACCCTACCGTAACCGGCATCCGATCATACAGGAATTGTGGCGTGGATATGCCGCCGACACACTCACCGGCGCGCAAAAATTGTTGTTCGAACCACGGCCGCCCGAAGAACTCTACGATACCAAAACCGATCCCCATGAAATTAACAACCTGGCCAACGAACCGAAATACCGCCTCGAACTAGACCGATTACGGCAAGCACTCGACGATTGGATGAACGATATCGGCGACATGGGGGATATCCCGGAATCGGAAATGGTCGAGCGCTGGTACCCCAACGGTCAACGACCCACCACGGCCGCGCCGTTGTTGATTGGTATCGACGCCAACAATCCCGGACTCGAACCTGCGACGGATGGCGGCCGTTACCGGGCGCCGGCGTTGCTGCAAATGCACTGCGCCACCCAGGGCGCCTCAATCGGCTACCGTTTCGCTGACGATCCCGCCGGACAATGGCGCCTGTATCACGCGCCCCTGCGCCTGGCCACCGCCGGCGAAATCAGAATCCAAGCGAAAGCCATCCGCATCGGTTACCACGAAAGCCCGGAAGTTTCAGTGGGTTTACATGTTTCGGGGAGTCAGGGGGAGTCAGGGGGCACTCATAATAAACTTTACTGAATCTTTTCATGTATTCTTGCAATGGTCGTTTTTCAATATTTTCAATTCATCATCAGCCTTTTAAATATCTTTCGCAAGCCTCTATCTTTCAGTTTATCCGGCTGGTCACATGATAAGTTGCATCAGAATACTCAACCCTTGATTGCCGTGCCATGCCAACCCTGCTCATTCACATGCTGCCGGCAACATCGTATAAACAACCAACGTTGTAAAGTTTATTATGAAGGGCCATCAAGTCAGTCCGCGGTTCAGGCAAGGTCGCCGTGGTTTGACAGCAGGTCTTTGATTGGCTATATTGAAATCGATATCGATGCTGACACAAAATGTTATTTAGAATCTGGATGGTGGGTTTGGGCTCTCGGAGGTATGGAAGTAATGAGTACGGTCTTTCGATATTCCGGACACTCGCTTGATGAGATGGACCGGCGTGGTATACCGCTTGAAATCGCCGACACGGTGCTACGCCATCCGGAGCAGATTGTACTCGAACGTCCGCCACGCAAGGCATATCAATCGCGTGTCGATTTCGGAGAAGGCAAGGTTTTCCTGGTGCGCCTGATCGTTGACGACACGGTAGCCCCCGCCGTAGTGGTGACGGTATACCGAACTGGAAAAATTCAGAAGTATTGGAGGCAGTCATGAAAGTTACGTATGATCCTGAAGTTGATGTGCTGCGGATTCTTCTCAGTCAAGCCCCAATCGAGGAGAGCGACGAAGAGAAGCCAGGCGTCATTCTGGACTACGACAAGGACGGCAATGTCGTTGGCATGGAGGGACTCGACGCATCCACCCGTGTCGAGAATCCGCGTCATATGGAATATGCCATTGCGTCCGCGCCCGCCGCTCTTGCCGTTGGCGAGAAACCAGATCAGGAATATGGGAAGTAGTACCCGTTTGATGGTTATGGCACCCCAATAAGGTTATTGGGGTCATATCTCAAGAATCAAGAATAGATTGACGGCATGAGATCTTTCTGCTAAATATTTTGGTTATGGCAAGAGCGCTTTGAATTCTGATTTCCGATGGGTGGTATCATGTATTCCACCGTGGCACACAGAGGCGTGAGTTATTTCTGGACGACCGCGACCGCATGCACTTCGTGGAGTTGCTTGGGGAAGTGCATGAGCGCCATTGCTTCAGGATTCACGCATTCGCGTTGATGACCATTATCATGCAATTGTGCAGACACCTGATGCGAATATCAGTGCCGGCATGCAGTGGCTGCATTTGAGCCACGCGGCGTGTTTCAATGCGCGTCATGGTACAACTGGGCCATTCTGTCAGGGGCGGTTTCGGTCGGTGCCGGTTGAAGACGGTGCATGGGCCAGTGAATTGAGCTTGTACGTTCACCTGAACCCGCTCAACATTCAAGCGTTTGACCTGGGCAAGCAAGGCAAGCGCGCGGAGGCGCTGGGATTGCGACCGCCTACGGCCGAGGAGGTGTCTGGTCGGCTGAGGGCGTTGCGCAACTACCGTCGTAGAGGCGACTGGGTGACGCCGTTGGTGATGTGGCTGGCCCGGCGCTGCTGCGGGATGAAGCTGCGGGGGATCGGTGCCGCGCTCGGAGGGAAGGATTATGCCGCCGTGAGCGATCGGCTGTGCCGTTTTGAGCGCCAGACGCAGTCAACAGGGGGAGTCAGGGGTCACTCAGCCCTTCATAATAAACTTTACTGAATCTTTTCATGTATTCTTGCAATGGTCGTTTCTCAATATTTTCAATTCATCATCAGTCTTTTAAATATCTTTCGCAAGCCTTGATCTTTCAGTTTATCCGGCTGGTCACATGATAAGTTGCATCAGAATACTCAACCCTGCTCAGGGCGCATATCACTTTATGTTGCATGCAACATAAAGTGATATGCGCCCCCCTGCTCATTCACATGCTTGTCGGCAACATCGTATAAACAACCAACGTTGTAAAGTTTATTATGAAGGACCCCTATCTGCCTGCGCCATCATTCGCATGGATACGCAACTCACATCAAAA
>PWZG01000022.1 GCA_003567575.1 PVC group bacterium
CAGAACAATCGTTCATCAAGGACGACAGCGAGTCAATTTCCGGTCTGGTTGAGAAAACCGCTAAAACACTCGACGACAAACTGGAAATCCGCCGCTTTTGCCGCTGGCAACTCGGCGAATAGTACAGGGTAAAGATTACGGCAAAGACAAAGAGGCATCCGTCTGCCCCTCGTCTTTACCCTAATCTTTGCCTTTGTCTTGTCTGAGAGAACACAGAAAGAGTGTCGTTACTAGACATAATATATATTATGCGACATTAGCGACGGTGGGGTTTTTGACTGGCGGAATTGGGTTGCAATCAGGATTTTTAGTGAATCCAGCCCCAACGTTCTGAAATTGGCCAATAGACCATAAATGCCGGGCCCACCAGGTTCTGTTGCATCACCGGTCCCCAATACCGGCTATCGAGGCTGCTACCGGTATTATCTCCGAAGGCGGCGTATTGAGCTGGTCCCAAATGTAAACGGTCGTTTTCGGTGTTTAGTATGGAGATATTGTTTTGATCATCGAGACCGGTGGTTTTATATCCCATATAATGATTTGTATCGAGTGTAATTCGCCGGATCATTTCCGGTTCCAGCATGGGTTCGTCATTAATCAGTAAATACGGCGGTTTGATTCCGACGGTTTCGTTGGGCATGCCTACCATGCGTTTGATATAATGGGTATCCATCTCGATTTGCGGAATATCGCGCGTGGTGAAGACCATAACATCGCCTCGTTTCGGCGGGATAAAATTCCAGCGCACACGATTGACGAAGATATGATCTCCAAGGGTTCGTAAACCGCTGGCGACAACCTGGCCGTGGACGACGCGGTCGCCGGATTGAAACCGGAATTGCTCCATTATTCCACGTGGTAACGCATGCGGGATTCCGCCGATGACGACGTGGATATTATCGGGATCGTCCTGGCGTCGGTATGCGTCACTGACGATGCCTGATGTCTGGGCATGATATTCCGTATACCATTCTCCGAAAACGATCCAGCGCAACATGTTCAGCGGTGCGCGGTCGAACCATCCCGGCGCCGTCTGGGGCTCGTAATGGATCCCGTACAGCGTAGGTTGCATTGAACCGGTTGGAATTTTGAACGGTTGCACGAAATAGGTTCGGAACGCCATGGCAACGGCAACGGCCACCAGGGCGATTTCCGCGTTTTCGCGAAACCAGGAAAAGCGGCGTGGCGGACAAATTTTGTTTACCGCCACCGCCACGTGGTTGCATGCTTCCTCGACGGCGTGGTAATCGATGCGGCCGGCAACGGTTTCGCGTAATTCGCGGACGGCGCGGTCCAGAGCATTCAACGCTTCCGGTTCAGCGATATCTTCGCGAAGATTACGTGCGTGACGGGCCTGGTGCAACCATTCCTTGGCCAGTTTACGTGCCCTGCGTTTTCTAAGGTATGTGATCATGGTGTGCGCGCGACGGATTCGATTTACCCGGCGGTGGATGATTTCAGGATGGCAATGAAAGCTGATTGCGGGACATTGACGTTGCCGACCTGTTTCATGCGTTTTTTTCCTTCTTTCTGTTTTTCCAGTAGCTTGCGTTTGCGGGTGATATCGCCGCCGTAACATTTCGCGGTAACATCCTTACGCAGCGCGCGCACGGTTTCCCGTGCGATAATCTGTCGGTTAATCGCCGCCTGGATGGGAATATGGAACATATGCGGCGGAATACTTTCCTTGAGCGCTTTACACATTTGGCGACCCCGTGCGGCGGCTCGAGAGCGATGAATCATGACGGAAAAAGCGTCAACCGGTTCGCCATTGAGCAAGATATCCATTTTCACCAGATCTTCCTGTTGGTAACCGATATATTCGTAATCCATGGTTGCATACCCGTGAGTCACGCTTTTAAGGGTATCATAGAAGTCGACCAGGATTTCATCGAACGGAAGTTTTGCGGTTACCATGAGGCGCCGGGTATCGACGGAATCGGTTTTTTCAAGGATCCCGCGCCGATCGGTAATCATTTTCATGATATCGCCGATCTGACCGTTGTCACAGATAATATGGGCGCGAACCACCGGCTCTTCGATATGATCGATCCGGGTAGTTTCCGGAAGATGCACGGGGTTATCGATTTCGAGCATTGTGCCATCGTTTAGAAAAACGCGGTATACCACGGCGGGATACGTACTAAGGATATCGATATCGAATTCCCGGCGTAATCGTTCCTGGACGATTTCCATGTGCAGTAAACCGAGGAATCCGCAACGGAACCCGAATCCCAGGGCAACGGACGATTCGGCTTGGTAAGAAAAGGAGCAGTCATTGAGTCGTAATCGGCCGAGACTGTACTTGACTTTCTCGTAGTCAGCGGTATTCACCGGGTAAATCCCACTGAACACCATGGGCTTGATTTCGCGGAATCCCGGCAAGGGTGTCGCCGCCGGTTGAGCTGCCAGAGTGATCGTATCACCAATTCGGATTTCTTCCGGGTCTTTGATGGCGCCTACCACATAGCCTACTTCGCCGGCATGCAATACTTTGACCGGCAGCGGTTTGGGAGTGAATACCCCCACTTCCTTAATGTCTGTCTGCCGTCCCACCGTCATGAACGATATACGATCGCCGGCTTTCAAACTTCCGCTTTGTACGCGTACATGACTTATAACCCCGCGATAAGCGTCATAAATGGAATCAAATATCAGTGCGCGCGTTTTGACGCCTGTTTTAACATTCTCGGCCGGCGGTGGTGGAATCAAATTGACAATGGCTTCAAGCAATTCCGGTACGCCGGCTCCTGTTTTGGCGCTGATATGGAAGCGGTCACTCATGCTCAGCGCCAGCATTTCCTCGATTTGGTGTGTAACGGCCGCGACATCGGAATTGGGTAGATCCACCTTGTTCAGTACCGGCACGATTTCGAGACCGTTTTCCATGGCCAGATAGACGTTGGCAACGGTTTGCGCCGACACTCCCTGGGCGGCGTCGACGACCAGTATGGCGCCCTCACAGGCGGCCATACTGCGCGATACCTCGTATGTGAAATCGACATGACCGGGCGTATCAAGCAGGTTGTAACGGTAGACTTCGCCGTTGGCCGCACGGTACCGCATGGTAACCGGATGCGATTTTATCGTGATGCCGCGTTCCCGTTCCAGATCCATATCGTCGAGCATCTGGTCCCGAAACAGGCGTTGATCGATGGAATCGGTAAGTTGCAGCATTCTGTCGGCTAAGGTCGATTTGCCGTGGTCGATATGTGCGATGATACAAAAATTGCGGATATGGGAGTAAGGTACTTGTTGCATGAAATTAACGCGATGAATTCCGGCCCTGTTGTGCCGCGGCACGCAATGCGCGGACGGCCGCCGCCATGTCGGCGGCACGGAAAAGCGAGGTTCCGGCGATAAATATATTGGCGCCGTAGGCGGCCGGCGCCGCCGCGTTCTCGGCGCTGATACCGCCGTCGACCGATATATCGAATGAATGTCCGTCAACGGTCGTCTGATGCCGTAACTCTGCTATTTTCGGTAATACTTCTTCGATAAAACGTTGTCCGCCGAATCCCGGATGAACACTCATTGCCAGCACTTCATCCACCAGCGGCAAGACTGGTGCGACTGCTGCCGCCGGCGTTTCCGGATTGAGTGTTATGCCGGCGCGGACATTACGCGAGCGAATATGACGCAGCATCGCGGCATGATCGCCCTCGGCCTCGATATGAATCAACAATGTTCCGGCGCCGGCATCGATGAAAGCATCCAGAAAATCCGCCGGTTGCATCATCATCAAGTGTACGCTCAAACGCAGATTGCTGGATTTGCGCGCCGCCTGCACGATATCCGGTCCCATGGTGAGGTTACGCACAAACCGGGCATCCATGATGTCCAGATGCAGCTCGTCGGCGCCGGCCGCCACGGCACGCTCGATTTCGGACGTCAGACAACCGAAGTCGGCGGCTAAAAGCGATGGACTGATTTGTATCTCCGGAATTTGCTGCATTGTGTGTCCCCTACCCTCGCGGTCTCTTGTAAGTGATCCGAACGAATGACGGAAGGAAGTGGTTTATACCAAAAAACAAGCCTTTTGTCCAGCCTGACGAAAGGTTTCTGAAGTTTTGCTTGCATTCCGTCTTAACGTCGGATAACGTTTTCCGATCGCAACCACCGTTAATTGATCATTTGTTGAATTCAGGAGATGCAAATCATGGCGGACCGCCCGAATGTATTATTGATTATGACGGATCAGCAACGCGGGGATTGTCTGGGACTGGAGAATCATCCGGTATTATCGACGCCCAACATGGACAATATCGGTTCGCGTGGTGTTCGTTTCAGTCGTTTTTACTCCGAATGTCCTTCCTGTATCGCGGCCCGTCGTTGCCTGCTGTCGGGACAGACCCCGCAACGGCACGGCATGGTGGGGTACAGCGAGAGGCAGGAATGGAATCCGGCCGCCACGTTGCCGGGGGTATTGCGCGATTCAGGGTACCAGACCGTTTTATTCGGTCGCAGCATGCACCAGTATCCGCTACGCAAACGTTTCGGGTACGAATGGATGGAAACAGCCGATCATCGCAATCCCGATGCGGGTTACGGTAAATGGCTGCGCGACAATGCGCCGCAAGATTGCGGCGGCTGGTTTGGCGCTGGTGTGATGCACAACGATTTCACCGTTCATCCCTGGCCTTTATCGGAACATTTACACATGACCAACTGGACGGTCAGCCAGGCGCTGAATTTCTTGTCGCAACGCGATCCGACCGCTCCTTTTTTCATGACGGTATCCTTTATTGCACCGCATCCACCGTTACAGCCGCCGCCTTTTTATTTCGAACGCTACCTGCGTACCGGCGTTCCCGATCCGGTGATCGGCGATTGGGCGCAGGCGCCGGAAACATTGGCCGAACGCGGCGGTTCAGACCGCGTGGCGCCAATCCGTTTGCGACTTGAAGGCGAGCAATTACTGTCGACTCGCGCAGCTTATTACGGTTTGATAAATCATGTTGACGACCAATTACGGCGGCTACTGAATCCTGTTATGGGACTGCCTTCAATGCCGGGTGGTCGCGATACGATCGTTGTTTTCACCAGTGACCACGGTGAAATGCTCGGCGATCATTACCTGTGGCGCAAAGGATTCGCCTACGAACCGGCGGCACGAATTCCCTGCCTGATCCATGCCCCCCGGTTTCGCGACTTACAGCCGGGAACAGTGGTCGATCATCCGGCGGGATTGGCCGACCTGATGCCGACCATTCTGGACATGCTGGATATCGAGATACCTGCATCCGTTGACGGCCGCAGTTTATGGCCGTTGATGCGTGGCGATAAACCAACGGATTGGCGCGACTGCATACATATCGAACATTCAGGTTATCATCAAGCCTTGACGGATGGACACATAAAGTATGTCTGGCAACCGCAAAACGGTGTGGAACAATTGTTCGATCTCGATACCGATCCCAAGGAATGCCATGATCTGGCCGGAAATCCCGATCATGCCGCAACGGTGACGGTATGGCGGGAACGTTTGATTGAGCGTCTGGCCGAACGTCCGGAAGGATTCGTCGGCAACGGCCAATTGATTTCGGGCCGGCCCTATAAGGCGATGATTTCGTGAAGGATTAACGGACGCCTTATTCCGCTTTCGGTTCGCGTTCCATCAGGGCGGTGACGGCTTCCATCGGTTGTTTGCCATGGTTGACCACGTGATGGACTTGATCGATAATCGGCGTCGATACGTTGTGCGTACGCGCCAGATTGTATGCTATCGAGCAGTTCCATACGCCTTCGGCAACTTGTTGCATCGATTTATTGATATCGGTAATGGATTCGCCGCGGCCCAGTCGTTCGCCGACAGCCCGGTTCCTGCTGTGCCGGCTGGTACATGTAACGATCAGATCCCCGATACCGCTCAATCCGGCAAAGGTATCGGCACGGGCATTCATCGTTTCTCCCAAACGGGTAATTTCGGCGATTCCACGAGTCATCAGAGCCGCTCTGGTATTATCACCGAAGCCGAGACCGTCGGCAATGCCGACAGCGATGGCGACAATGTTTTTCAGGGCGCCACCCAATTCCACGCCCAGGATATCGTCCGAGGTATAAACGCGAAACCGTGGATTCATGAATATTTTTTGCATGCGCCGTGCTTGTGCCGGATCTTGCGTTGCCAGCACCACGGCTGTGGGAATACCACGGGCAACTTCCTCTGCATGACTGGGACCGGACAGTGCCGCCACGGTTCGGTTGGGCAGGATGGACGCCGTCAATTCCGTCATGCGAACATGGGTTTGCGGATCGAATCCTTTGGCGACACTGACCAGCGCGGTTTCGGCAGGCAGTACGGATGCGAACGATTCGATGACCGTCCGGAAATAGCGCGTCGGCATGGCCAGGACGGCCACCGTGGCGTCCGCCACTGCGTCGGCACGGTCAGCCGTCAGTTCCAACGCGTCCGGCAAGTTTATTCCCGGCAGATAAACGCTGTTTTCGCGGGTTGCCCGCATGGTTTCGATCGCGTCAGGAAACGGACCCCATAACCGTACCGAAACGCGCTGTTGCGCCAGCATCACCGCCAGCGCGGTGCCCCATCCGCCATCACCGATTATCGTCACTTTTTCTGACATTGGTTATAATACTTTCCGTAAATTTATTTTGAGTTTGCAGTTGTCTTGTGCCGCCGCAGAACTTGGAATCGTGATTCGGTGCCGTTGATCAAGCGTATCGCGTTTGCACGATGTCGCCATAAGGCGATGGCCGCCAAAACCGATACGACGGCAGGGATGCATTGCGTTTCGGCGCCGTATCCGATCCAGGCGGCGACGGCGACGGTAACGGCAGCGGTCATTGAAGCCAGCGACACATATCCGCTCAACACAAACAACATTATCCAGACGGCGATCGCCGGCCCCATGGCCGCGGGAACGACACCCAGCAGACCGCCGGCCGCCGTGGCCACGCCTTTACCGCCGCGGAATCGCATGGTAACGGGCCATACATGGCCCACCACGGCCATGGCGGCCGCCATCATGGACGCTTCATGTACGGCATCGCCGAACCATGAACTCAACCAAATACGTATTGCCAGAGCCGGCAGGAGACCTTTAAGGGCATCGACAATCAAGGTAAGCGTCCCCAGTTTTTTGCCCAGACACCGGAACACGTTGGTGGCGCCCACATTGCCGCTGCCATGATCGCGGATATCAATGCCGTGAAGCCGGCCCAACCAGTATCCCGTCGGGATACAACCCGCGAGATACGCCAATATGGCCATGACCAACCAGGGGATAAGGGTTTCCATGTTTTGCATCGCGCTGGTTAGTGAACCAGAAACCGTCGTAAGTTGCAAGTTTTTTGATCGTTCACTATTTTTCCACTTGACTTTAACGGGGAACTTGCCAGAATCCTGCCGTATGAAAACAAATACATCAACCAACGTTTTAACCATGGAATCACTGGCATCGCTTTGCAAGCGGCGCGGATTCATCTTTCAGAGCTCGGAAATTTACGGCGGGATCAACGGTTTCTGGGACTACGGTCCGCTGGGTTGCGAACTGAAAGCCAACATTCGTGATTTATGGTGGCGCAATATCGTCCGGGAACGTGACAACGTTGCCGGTTTGGATGCCTCGATCATCATGCATCCCCGTGTTTGGGAAGCATCGGGACACGTTGGCGGCTTTGCTGATCCGATGGTCGATTGCCGCGATTGCCGCCGCCGCTACAAAGCCGATGCGTTGTGCGAGGAACAAAACGCGCAATTGCAGGAATCCGAAGGCCGGTTATCCCTTCCGGACGGCGTGGTTTGCACAGGTTGCGGATCGAAGAATCTGACGGAACCGCGCGCATTCAACTTGATGTTCAGCACCCATGTCGGGCCGGTGGCCGATGCGTCGGCGATGGCCTATTTGCGTCCGGAAACCGCCCAGGGTATATTCGCCGATTTTTCGCAGATTCTTACCGTTTCGCGCATGAAAGTCCCCTTCGGCATCGCTCAAATCGGGAAAGCGTTTCGCAACGAGATTAATCCGAGAAATTACATTTTCCGGTCGCGTGAATTCGAGCAGATGGAACTGGAATTTTTCATTAAACCGGGTGAAGATACGGAGTGGCACGAATACTGGGTATCGGAACGGCTCAAATGGTATGACATGATCGGTTTACCGGCCGCATCGCTTGAAACGTTTACGTATCCGCCGGATGAACTGGCGCATTATGCCGTTGCCTGTGTCGATATCAAGTACGCGTTTCCGTTCGGTGTACAGGAACTGGAAGGAATTGCCGCGCGCGGCAACTATGATTTGAGTCGCCATGCGGAATACAGTGGAAAATCGCAGGATTATTTCGATCCGGAAACCAACGAGCGGTTCGTTCCGCACGTGATCGAACCGTCGGCGGGCGTCGACCGTATTGCCTTGGCACTGTTATGTAACGCCTATTGCGAAGAGTGGATACCCAAGAACAATACCGATGGTGAACCGCGACCGGCGGATCCGGGCGCAAAACGTCCGCCGGAAGGTTATGAAGCGCGAACCGTAATGCGGTTTTCGCCGCGAATCGCGCCGGTAAAAGCGGGTGTCTTTCCGCTGGTAAAAAACAAACCGGAACTGGTCGCCAAAGCCCGTATCGTCTATGAACAATTACGACGTCGCTGGAATTGTTTCTGGGATCAGACCGGTGCGATCGGACGACGGTACCGGCGCCAGGACGAGATCGGGACGCCGTTCGGTGTAACCATCGATTTCCAGACACTGGATGATGATACCGTGACGCTGCGCGATCGCGATACGATGCAACAGACACGGGTAGCACTGGACGAATTGATGCCAAGAATGGAACAACAAATAGAGCCATGACCATCCTCGAAATTCTTGCACGGGTACAATCGGGCGCGATGACCCCGGAACAGGCGGCTGCTAAACTCGATCCATGCGCGCGGGCAGATCTCGAATTCGCGCAGCTCGACACGGGACGCATGACACGACGCGGATTGCCGGAAGCCATCTATTCGCCCGGCAAAAGCGCCGGCCAAATTGTGGCCATCTGCCGCGCCTTGAATAATGCGGGCCAGAATGTCATGGCCACGCGCGTCGATCCCGACCAGGCAAAAGCCATCAGAGAAGAATTGCCGGCGGCATGTTATAATGCGGAAGCGCGTATCTTGACGGTAGACTGCGCTCCCCTGCCCCATCCCGACGGCTTGGTGGCCGTCGTCAGCGGCGGCACCACCGATATCCCGGTCGCCGAAGAGGCGGCCTTGACGGCCGAACGGATGGGCGCCCGAGTCGAACGACGCTTCGATATCGGCGTTGCCGGGATTCATCGTTTATTCCGTCATCTGGACATTTTGCGATCGGCGCGCGCCGTGGTAGCCGTCGCCGGGATGGAAGGCGCGTTGCCGTCGGTTATCGGCGGCCTGATCGATCGCCCCCTGATTGCGGTTCCCACCAGTATCGGCTACGGCACCGGCGCCGGCGGATACACCGCGCTGTTCGCCATGCTGACATCCTGTGCTCCCGGCGTTACCGTTGTTAATATCGATAACGGCTACGGCGCCGGCGTCGCCGCCGCCATGATCAACCGCGAGTTCGAGACACGGAAATGATGGATCACGCGTTATGAGAATACTCGCATTCGATAGTGTCGGTGGCGCGGCCGGCGACATGATCCTGGCGGCCATGATTGACTTGGGCGTCGATACAGACCAATTGAACCGGGATCTTTCATCACTCGGTATCGGTTCGTTCAAGATTGCCGCGCAATCTTGTTCCAGCTCGGGATTACACGGATTACGATTGAATATTTCGTTGCCGGCGACGGACCGCTCTCAGAAGTCCGAACAAGCGACCGTATCGCCCGGATGCGGTCATCCCCATGCCCATGACCATGCCCATCCCCATGCTCATCCCCATGCTCATCCCCATGCTCATGCCCATGACCATCAAGGCGATGCTTCCCATCCGCATCCCCATCCGCATGAACATGACCATAAACACGACCCTGCGCAAGGCAGCCGTCACGATGTTTCCGGCGACCATCAATCAGCGCTTCATCCTGGGGGACATGGCGGTCGCGGATTACGCGATATCCGTGATCTGATCGATGCCAGCAGCTTGCCGCAAGCGGTTAAGGACGCGAGTATTGCGGTTTTCCAGCGATTGGCCGAGGCCGAAGCACGTGTTCACCATTGCGACACGGATACCATCCACTTTCATGAAGTCGGCGCCCTCGACTCGATTCTGGACATCGTCGGCTGCTGTCTGGCTCGGTACCGGTTGGATATCGATGCGGTGCATGTATCGCCGCTGCCGCTGGGTTGCGGGACGTTTCAATGCGATCATGGGATACTGCCGATTCCGGCGCCTGCGACGGTTGAATTACTGCGCGATTTTCCCGTTACGCGAACCAACGAACCGTACGAACTGGTGACGCCAACGGGCGCCGCCATCTTGACGGCTTGGAGTTCGCCGCCGCAATCCGCGGGAACCTACCGTATTCTGGGCGCCGGCCATGGATTCGGCACGCGTACATTGCAGGGACGGCCTAATTTACTGCGGGCAACCCTGATGTCGGTTGACGCGGAGAAAGCATCTGACGATACCGCCACATCATGCGTGGAACTGGCATGTAATATCGACGATATGACGCCGGAATGGATCGGCCCGCTGATTCCGCGTCTTATCGACGCAGGCGCTCTGGATGCGTTCATTACTCCGGTACAAATGAAGAAAATGCGACCCGGCTGCCTGCTGACGGTTCTGTGCCGTTCGTGCGATCGTACGCGGTTGATGGATCTGCTTTTCGATGAAACGACAACATTCGGCATTCGTTGGCGCTCTTGGGAACGGGAAACGCTTGCACGCCGGAGTAGTAACGTAACAACGCGTTACGGGATCGTTCGCATGAAGATCGGCAGCCGAAACGGACGGGACTGCGTTCATGCGCCAGAGTACGAAGATTGCCGGCAACGGGCATTGGAGAACAAGGTGTCGATACGCGAAGTTTATACCGCGGCCATGGCGGCGGACCGATCGCGGGCGGCGCCCGAATAGCGCATGGCTGCGAACGATTCATCCAACATGAACGGCCGCGCCCGACGGCATCCTCTGGCCGCGTTAATGGTTCTTGTCGTTTTGCATTTCCTGGTCGATTTTTATGGTGGTCTCCTGGTTCCGTTACCGGAGCCGACACTTACGTCGCACCTGAACACGAATATCGGCGTCATTGCATTACTGATTGGCGGCTGGGCTTTGTTGGTCAATCTTATTCAACCGTTTTCCGGTTGGATATTGCCCCGGCGCGGATTGCCGATATTATTGTTGCTGACACCCTTTGCGGCGGCTTTTACCACCTTGATCGGGTTGACGCAATCGTTTCCGATGGTCATAGCGATTTTGTTTATCGCGGCGGCGGGCGTCGGCATTCTGCATCCGGAAGCAGCGCTGGCCGTACAGAGTCTTGGCGGCCGGCACGCGGGCGCCGCCGTCGGTTTGTTTATGGCCGCGGGTTATTTCGGATTCGCGTCCGGCAGTATGGCGTCCGGTATCTGGGTTGAGATGTGGGGGTTACACCGCTTCTGGCTGCTGTTTCTGCCGGCATTACTGATGATGGTTGCCGTCGCCTTGAGCGGGTTACACCGTCTTGAAGGGCATATTACGGCGGAAGAAGCGCCTGCTGAACGACCGGTCGGATTCCCGGCTGTTTTCGGAATCGGGATCGGGGTTGCCGTCACCATGTGTCTGCTGGTCCGGTTTATTACCATCCTGCTGGTTCGCGGTTTTCCGGATGCACCGGCTCAAGGCTGGGGTGGCGCTACGGTATTCGCGACCGGAATTACCGGTGCCATCGGTGCGTTCGCGTGGGGATATCTCGCCGACCGTATCGGCGCCGCCCGGGTACTGACATGGTTAAATGCCGCCGCGATACCCTTGGTATGGCAATTGACACGCGTCGAAAAACTGCAATGGGCGCCGGTCTGGGGACTTGGCATCGGTCTGACAATCGGCAGCGCATTTCCGCTGGTCGTCGTGTTGGCACGACAAGCACGCGGTTGTTCCCAGCGTTTGCGTATGGGCCTGGTTATCGGCGGTTCCTGGGGATTGGGTGAAACCATGTTTATTCTGGGCGGCTATTATCTTAACCGATTCCCCGTTAACGACCCGCAACCTGTCGTGCGTATCCTGCGATTATGTTTGCCGTTATTACTTGCTACCACGTTGCTGGCCTGGCATACCGCCAAAAAGGCCGGCAAGACAAAGCTTGCACATTGACATACAATATGATTTGATATGAGTTCTTGACCGCCAATTACAAAGTCATGTTAACGAAAGGAATCCACCATGCCTAACACCGGTTACAACGACACGCCCTACATCCCCGGATCGCCATATCGCGTTCATGACGGCGACCGTCCGCAACCGCGCATTGTCACCCCGGGCGCCCCCGCCACCGGCGACCAGCCGGGAACACCGCCATCCGATGCAATCGTGCTTTTCGACGGGAAAAATTTGGATGGCTGGACAAAGCACGACGGCGAACCTGCCGGCTGGAAACTGGAAGACGGTTGCATGGAAGTCGCGCCGCGCAGCGGCAACATCCGTACGCGCCGCGAATTCGGCAGTTGCCAGTTACATCTGGAACTCAGCGAGCCCGCGGAAATTATCGGGGAGAGCCAGGGTCGCGGCAATAGCGGCATATTCCTGATGACGCTTTATGAAATCCAGGTTCTTGACAACTACAATAATCCGACGTACGCCGACGGTACCATGGGCGCCATCTACGGTCAATGTCCGCCATTGGTCAATGCCTGCCGCAAACCAGGCGAATGGCAAATGTACGATATTATCTGGGAAGCGCCTGTTTTTGCCGATGAAAAGCTGGTGACGCCGGCGTATGTCACCGTGATTTTAAACGGTATTCTCCTGCATCATCGCAGAGAACTGCAAGGCCCCACCAAACACCGCGAAACAACCTGTTACACGCCGCATGCTGCCGAGGCGCCGCTTGAATTGCAGGACCACGGTGACCGCGTCCGCTTCCGTAATATCTGGTACCGCCCGCTAACGGGCTATGATCAGGTTTAATCCAGCGGAGTAAACATGTCTCAGGAACTTGCCTTCGCGTTGATCAATCCGTATATTATCGCGAAGTCGCGCACCGGGGGTGTCATTGCCCGGTTCATGAACCGTACCCGGTTGGATCTCGTTGCCGCCCGGATGTTCGGTCCCAGCCAGGAACTGGCAGATGCTTACGCGGAACTCATCATGAGCAACCGCGATCGGGAACCGGCATTGAATCAGCTCTTTGCCGACTATATCCGCCGTTGGTACGCACCGGACAAGGAAACCGGTCGTCCTCGCCGGGTTATGATGCTGCTGTTCACCGGCGACGATGCGGTGGAGAAGATACGTTCCGCCGCCGGGACGCCGCGTCCGGATTGGCAAGCTGGTGAAACCATACGAGATACATACGGAGATTACGTCGCCGCATCCGGAAAATATCCCGCGTATTTCGAACCGGCGGTATTCATCGCCACATCGTCTTCGCGAGCGGCCATGACCCTCGATCTATGGTCGCGATACTCGGAAAATGACGGTGGTCTGATTGATCGAGGAATCGATATATCCAACGAGAGCGGCGTTCAGAAAACACTCGTTTTGTTGAAGCCGGACAACTTCCGTGCCGCCAGTTTGCGTGTCGGCAATATCGTCGATCTTTTTTCGCGATCAGGCCTGAAAATCATCGGTATCCGTATACTGCGCATGAACCTCAAACAGGCCCGCGCATTCTACGAATCAGTTCACGGTTCCCTTCGTAAACGCAGTCAGGCGGAAGTCGCGGAGAATCTCGACAGCGTACTGCGGAAAACTTATGGTGTTCAGATCGCGGAACCATTAAAGATGCAAGTTATCGAGGAAATCGGCAGTCGGGTTGGCGATAACCGGTTCGATCATTTATTGTCTTACATTACCGGCGCCAACGTAGGCAACGCAACACCGGATCCCGGCGGCGGTGAAAATTGTCTGGCACTGGTCTACCAGGGAACAAGCGCTATCGAAAAAATCCGGTATTTGCTGGGATCGACCGATCCTCGTCAGGCCGAACCGGGTTCCGTGCGTTACGAATTCGGCAGTGATATTATGGCAAATGCAGCGCATGCATCGGATTCACCCGAAAGTGTCGAACGTGAACTCGGTATCATCGATATGCAATCCGATACCGTACGCCCCTGGGTCGAACAATACTATGGCAATGGCGGCTGATTGCGGCCTGCCATTATGAAGGTCTTGTCACGGCGCTAGGCGAACGGTACGGAAACCGCGATTGGAATCCGCCGCGTTGGTTGGATCGTAGGCGTAGCCACGATCGGCAGCGCGGCAAAAGATGGGCGAATTATTCCATCCACCGCCACGGAAAACACGGTAGTCGCCCGTTGCCGGTCCCCGCGGGTTATGACGCGGCATCGAAGAGTAGGTTGTGTGGTCGTACCAGTCCCAACACCATTCCGCTACATTGCCCGCCATATCGTAAATTGCGTAATCGTTCGCGGCGAACGAAGCGACGGGACTGGTATAGGGCGGTGGACCGACCTGATAAGCCGGATGATAACCGTTAGTGACGGCGACATCATACAAGTAGTGCGCGTGTCCTTCACCGGTCCACCAACTGTAGTAATTGGCTCGATCATGCGAGACGGTATCCGCATCACGCCATGGGAACCGCCGTCCCTGCGCCCCGGCGCGGGCGGCTTTCTCCCATTCAGCTTCCGTCGGCAGCCGGTACCCGTCGGCCGACCAGTCGCAGTCGGGATCGTGCATGCCTGTCTTATAGACATTCCCCCCGACATAATAACACGGGGTTAATCCCTCTTTTTCGCTGCGCGCGTTGCACCATTTTACCGCATCGTGCCAACTTATCGTATGAACCGGATGCCGGGGTCCCTTGCCTGATCCGGAATTATCGAAGGCATATCCATTGGCATCGGCCCATTGATAAACCTCCTCCCACAGCGCCATGGTAACCTCGTGACGGTCCATGTAAAACGCACTAACATAAACCCGGTGCGCAGGCCGTTCCGAAAGATCGCTTTCGCTGATACTGTCGCCCATTATAAAGCTCCCGTCCGGGATCAGCGCCATGCCCGGCGGCGGTTTCAGGTTGGCCACGCGTACGGTCTGGACGGCGGCGGTTACCGGCATATCGACCCATGTCGTCCAATTATCCGTGGCCAAGTCGACGACGGACCACCAGGTGGCCAGTGTTCCTGCATCGCCGGAAGGGCCGGTGACCGTCATCCGGCCATCATTCGAAAACGTTGTAATAGCCAATTCCGAGGTGTACGCCAGTTTGAAAAAACGGGATGGTACGTCGCCCTGCGAAGCGGATGGTCTCGATCCGAAAACAAACGCCAAAACCATCACACCAAATGATATTCGCAACCGCGGTAGGATCGTATGCATAATTATTCTCCTTGAACGCACCATTCCAATAATCCGTCTTCCGTGTCCAATATCCATGACGCGACCGTAGCCTCCGGCCAAACAATACCTGGATCGTCTGCCGGTCGGAACGCAAGGATACCATCGTCATTCCAGTATCTTCCCATGGACCATTCTAGCACATCGCTTTGGAACCGAGCAAACACAGAGAACCACGTTGTAAAATTCCGGATTCCAGCCAAGTCCGCCGCCATCGCATCACGCCCGGAGCCCAAGCCCGGCAAAGATTCGTTGCGGTAATCAGCGTCGGGCCGGCAAGCCGTCATATCCTTTACGCTCGTACCGGCCGTCACGGCGGTTATATGCGCCGATGACGTATTGTGTTTCATCGCAACGTTATCGGGCGCAACTTCGGTTGCAGCCAGAGTCTGACGCGTCGTGACGGTGTGGATCAGTCCCTTTTCTATAGCCAAAGGCTCTGCCGCCGCATCAACCGGCGTAATCGCGATGGTGACCTCCGCAGGCGCGGATACCGCCATACCGTTGTATGCACGGAACGTAAAGCGATCATTGCCGGTAAACCCGATACTCGGCTGACGGTAAGCCGTATACGTGAACGTGCCGTCGGAATTGAAAATTAAATCGCCGAACAGCGGCGCCGTCGCCACTTCAAACGTCAGAAAATCGCCGTCGGGATCGACACCGGTGACCGCGCTATCGACAGGAGCTCCTTCTTCCACGACTATATCCAGCGCCATGGCCGTGGGCGGATCGTTCGCGTACACAATCTCAAGCGCTACGCTTGCCGGCGCCGAATAGGCCAGCCCATCGTAGGCACGGAAGATGAAACGATCATTGCCGTCAAACCCGATGCTCGACTGGCGGTAAGCCGTATACGTGAACGTGCCGTCGGAATTGAAAATTAATTCGCCGAACAGCGGCGCCGTCACCAATTCGAACGCCAGAATATCGCCGTCGGGATCGATACCGGTGACCGCGCCGTCGACAGGAACGCCTGCATCCACGTCAATATCCAGCGACATGGCCGTGGGCGGATCGTTCGCGTGCAAAATCGTAAGCGCCACGCTTGCCGGTGCTGAGTAAGCCACCCCGTCGTAGGCACGGAAGGTGAAACGATCATTGCCCACAAAACCATCCATCGGCTGACGATAAGGCGTATAGACAAAAGATCCATCGGAATTGAATACCAAGACGCCCAGCGCCGGTGCGGTCACCAACTCGAACGTAAGCGCATCACCGTCCTGATCGAAGGCGGTCACCATACCGGTCATCGGTGAGCCTTCATCTGTCGTACCGGATTGCGAATTCGCTACCGGCCGATGATTGATAATAACGTTAACGCTCTCGATCCGCGCCGAGCTGTCGCTGACACCGAAACCGATCACGTCGAGATAAATTCCCAACACGGTGCCGGGAACGAGGCCGGTAAGGTCAACACTAATCACTCGCGACGTCGCGTAGTCCAGAACGACACCGGACGAGACGCCCTCGACGGTCACTTGGGACGCCCAGCGGGTCAGACCGTCGGTCTGGACGTTAAAAAGCGCATCCGTCAGGGTCAATCCGCCGACCGTTCCGAAAGTGCCGCCATGCAACGCGATTTCGAATGCGTCACCGGGATTATACGTGTTGGGCGCAAAGTCGATGCCGGAAATAACGATTTCCAGACGATGCGCGCCGGTAGGCACGATAAAGTTCTGATACAAACGGGCTTGTCCGAGCACGCTTTCCTCGAGAACGGCTTCTCCGTCTTCAATCGTAACCAAGCCTCGGACCGCCCAACCGAAGTCCGGCGCGTTGGAATCAGTGACGTTGAAATCGGGATTGACGATCACCGTATTGACGCCGCCCTGACCGGCACTGTAATCCACGATCGCGAACGCGATCGGAAACATTCCGAAAGGCGTTGCTTTTAGCGGATCAGCATATCGAACCGGATCGAGCGCATCGCGGAAACGCACCGGCAAGACGGGTGCCATGGCGGATTCGCCCGGCGCGGCGATGGTCAGCGCTGTGCCTTGGCCGACGGCGACCTGCAGGATGGCGATTTCCCGTTCGGAAAGTATGCGGCGGGTCGAGACCGGCAGCAGCGGGTTCATCAGGTTATTCGGCGCGGCATTCGGATCGAGATGTTCGCCGTCGGACGTCAGGCGCTCGACGAAACCGTCGCCGACGAATTGCAGTGCGCCGTCGGCGGTACGGACCACCCGGGAAGCGAAGCCGGGATGCGCCAGGCTGAATCCCATCAGGTGCCCGACTTCATGCAATGCCACCGTCCATAGATCGTAGCGGCCATGGGCCGGCGAGTCGAACGGCGCGATCAATGCGCCGCCGGGCCCGGTAATGAAAGCGTCGTGGGTCCACGGCGCGGGATCGACAAACCAACCCGCGCCACCGGCATTGAGATCGAAGCGGATCGAACCGGAGATCAGGTTGCCGACCGCGTCGAAACTAGCGGAAGCGGACGCGATCCGGCCGGGACCGAGATCGCCGACCGACACCTGAATATTCGTGGGTACGGCGATACCGACGGCATTGGCCCAATAGGCGGCCGCGGTTTCGACCATTCCGGCGGCAGCCTTTTCGAGATCGGAAGCATCGATGGTCTCGCGCAGGCTGTCCGGCATGGCTACGTCGGCGCCGGCGGTTTGCAGCGGTACGGCGTTACCCGTGGCGACAATTTCCAGGGAGTAACCGGAACTGAAGCCGACTTCATAAACCGGCCGGACCGCGACCAGGTATTCGCCGGCGGGCAGGTAATTGAGCGATAGCGCCGCCGTTCCGCCGGCGCCGTTGGTGGAAATCAGGCGGCGGCCGGTCGCGGCGTCGAACAGGGTTACGTTCAAATCGAATTCACCGGCGGCATAGGCTACCCGCACCAAGTCAAGCTGACCGCCGCGCACACCGGTAGTGAACCGGAAGAAGTCGATATCGTCACGATGCAGGGTCAGTCCGTCAACGGTCGCCGCGCCGGCCGTGAGCGTAACATTTACCGCCGTCGCGGCGCTGTCGTTGGGTTCATGGTTATCGGGCTGGGGATAGATGAGCGCGGTGATCGCAATGATATTATCGTTGGTCGCGGACTCGACCAGGACGCCGTCCGGATCGGCCCAAATGGTGATGCGCCATTCGCCCGGATAGAGCGCCGCAAGATCAAGCGTACGGTCTTGATCGTGCCATTCCGCGCCGGCCGCCAGGCCGGCCACATCGATCGGCGCGCCCATCGCGATGGCCGTGTCCGGATCGAACGTCGCATCCGGCGAAGCGTAGTAGCGGACCTGGAATGCGCCGGCGGCAACCGTACCGTGATTTACCACCGTGGCGTCCGCGCGGACGATCGTTGTATCGAGCAGGTATGCCGACAGGCTGATATCGACGGCCACCAGGTTGATACCGGAGGGATCGGGAACAAGGATATTGAGGGTGTAATCGGAGGGCGTATCGAGCGTGTAGAGCATCAGGATATACTCGCCGGCGGGCAGGTCTTCGAAGGAGATCTTCAAGGTATCGGCCGCCGTGGGTTCCGCCAGTCCGACCTGTTGCCAAGCGGCATCATAGAGCGCCATTTGTACGAGTGCGCCGGGATCGTGGGTCAGGGTGGCGGAATGCGCCGCCTGTCCTTCGGCCATGATGCGGAAGCGGTAGAGATCGCGATCGAAAACGCTGTGCAGATTGCGGCCGGTAACGTTATGCGTGCCGCGAATCGCGCCCAAGTCGGTTTCGCCGAGGTCGTTCTCGAGTAATTCGCCGGCATCGTAAACGGCAACAATCGTCACGGGTATTTCGACCATATTATTGGCGTCGTTCAATTCGGCGACCGTACCGGCGGCATCGACCGTGACCCGCAGGTAAGCGTCGCCCGTTATGGCGAGCGGGATGGTAACGCCGGTCTCGATCCAAAGTCGTTCGCCGGCGGCCAGGGCGCCGACGGCAACCGGGTCGGCCAGGGAACGTACGCGCGCGCCGCCGTCATCGACCAATTCGAAAGTGACCGTAAAATCGTGTGCCGCAACCGCGCCGTAATTCGATATTTCGGCATGCACGCTCGGGCGTGTATCGCCAGCCAGCCATTCTGGGGCGACCGTGGCCAGTTCGACCGCGAGATCCGGCAACGTCCTTTCGGCGGAAGCGATTTCGATGGAATACTCGAAGGCACCGGGTTCGACGGCGAATATCCGGAAATAGTATTCACCGGCCGGAAGATCCAACATTGAAACGACCGCCCGGCCGGTAACGGCATCGACATCGGCGGAAGTCAGCAATGCTCCCGCCGAATCGTAGAGTTCCAATCCGAAGGTCCCCTGCCCCAGCGCGCGCGTCACCGTGAAAGCATCGGCGTCGGTGCCGGTTTCGGGCAGACGCAGCGAGAACCAATCGGTATCGTTCTGGTGGGCGATATTGAGATCCGGGATTGAGCGATCGGAGATCCATCCGCCCAGATCGGCGGCTTGATGGCGAACATTGTTGTTTTCATAAGCATCCGGCATCATCCAGACCGACAGCGGGGCCAGCACGGTTTGATCAGTCCGCGAGGCATCCGGCGATAGACCGCGCCTGTCGACGAGGAAAGCGACCGTCAAGTCGCCGAGCACGTTGGGCGGAACGGCCACGGTGAATGTGCCGGACCAGCTCTCGCCGGGCCCCAGCGCCGGGATACCGAATGCCGGCCGCAGGTGGGCATCGCCGGGATTGATCACGGCATCACGGCTCCAGACCAGGGCGCCTTCGACCGGCTGCGATGCCGTCGCACCTGCATTGGTAACCAGCAAGTCAACATCGAAAGCCTGACCTTCTAAAACTGCCGCCGGAATCGCAGGCATTTCCGCAACCAATGCCGCCCCGGCCGGAGCGGGCGCATCGATCGAAATATTAAAGGAATTACCGCCTGCATCGCCGCCTTCAACCCGTACCACGTAGCGGCCGGCATCCAGGTTTTCCAGTCCGAACCGCCAGGTATGGGCATCCGTAATATCCCACTGACCTTCCACGGGGATACCGTAATCGTCAAAGAGAGCCAGCGCCAATCCGGCAGGCGCCGGATCGTTGAATGTCAAAGTGATAGCATGCGCGGCATCGGCCCGCGCGGCGATCCGGAATCCGTAATACCCGGAATCGAATTCGTCGGCCAGTGCCAGACCATCCCAGTCCGCACTGCCGGTAACGATACCCAGTTCTTGAGCCGTCGCGAAACTGGTATTGCCCAGATTCGAGCCGGAATCGAGACTGGGGAAGAACTTAATGTCTTTCGTCAAATCCATCAGATCGGCTGCTTCGAAGACGACGAATGTGCCGAATTGGTGACTGTAAACGCCCCACAAGACCTTGCCGGTCAGGGTCACGTCCAACTTGGCCGGCATCGTAAGCGTATTGGCCGGATAAGCGTATTGCAGCCCGAGCGACGCGGCGATTTCGGCTTCTAGACTGGCCGCGCCGCCGGTTAACATGGCGATGCCCGTTCCGGATATCTTGGCTTGAACACCGAATGTATTGCTGAATGCCAGACCGCTAAGCCCGCCATTCTGGGCTTCAATGCCGAACGTGACCGTATTGCTCACCGCCAACCCGAATCCAGCCTTGACCATGAACTGAGCCCAGGGACCGACCGATCCGACTAGTTTCGGACCCCATTCTACGCCAAAAAGCGGAACTTTAAGCTCTAGAGACGATTGGAGTTTACCGCCGGTCAAAGCGAGATTCGAGTCAATTTCAAACCGGCTGTAATCGAGTTTGCCTGTCAAATCAAACTTATCGCCGTCGTCATCGTCTTCGGCCAGTGAAGGATCGATCAAGGTAGCGAGCATATCCGCATATCCCTTAACGCCCCAGGCGGGATCGTCGATCATCCGTTTCAAGCTGCGAAGATTGAGTTCGACCGACGCTGACGTCGGATTGGGATTCAAGTCAAAACGCGTGTATCCCAGGAGAACATTCAGCGGTAGCGACAGGACCGGCAGATCGAATCCGAGGAAAGACATCCCCATGGCGGGTCCGATCCAGAAATTGTCGGCTTTGCCGGCCAGATCGAAATCGAAAGCCACGATCGTACCGGCGCTCAACTCAACGCCTGCGGCGGCGAACCACGGCGAAATCACTGCCGGCAGCAACCAATTATCCTGAAACATCCAATCGATTCTCTCTATGGCGTACGCGCCGTCAACCCACGCGATATCCACTTCAATGGCATTGCCCAGCGCTTCATCGTCAAGCCACGCAGGAATAGAAAGCGTGTTGATGGTATACCGTGTCTCAGGCACTACGACCACATTGCCGGAGTAAGAAGTCACGACAATCTCGGTGCCATCGCTATACTGGCCCATTTCGAGCATGAACCTGAAACCGGATGTCCCGTCGCCGGTCGTGCCGATCGTCTGGCCGCCCACCGTGATATCGACATGCGTTACTGTCGGCGCGATCGACGCGGCGTAATTGATCGAGAAACGGTTATGCAGTTCCACTTCTTGGATATATTGACCGAAAACAAGCTCATCCGGGTTGCCGTCCCATTGCGCCACCAGCGCGCCGGGTCGGTAAACCAAAGCGGTATGGTTGTTACGAAGATTGATTTCCTGATCGAGCGGCTCGAGCCGCACAATGTACCAGATATCGTCGGAAGGTTCCAGCGCCGCTGAAAGAGGCAGATCGATCGTTCTTCTTCCCGGCTCAAGCTTAGCCGCCGGAAACAACCAGGTCTCGATAACGCCATCGGCGCCATGCGGCCAGGGGGCCGACGGGTCCAGACCGGCCACGGGACCATAATACAGTGTCACCCTCAGCATATCGCCGTTTTCGACTTTTTGGCCGGCGACTTCGTATTCCAGCACCAGTTTTCCGTAGGTCCCGCCGAAGGGCGCCTCGATGTGGATGACCGTGCGGGCGATCAGATCGGTTGGCGCAACCGGACTCGATGCGATACCGGACGGCAGGGCAATGCCGTCGCCATAACGTAACCGGCGGGTATCGTCGGTCTGACCGCCCGGCAGCATACCGTGGGTCAGGGCCATACCGTTGGCAGCGGCAAAAGCATCGACCGATTCCGTCAGCGTCGCGCCGCTATTGGTGGCGGCATACTGGGCTTCGGCGGCCTTGATCAATTCGTAAACATTGTACCAGACCACCTGATTAACGCCTTTGAACGCCGCGAACACCTTCTGACCATAGGAATCGACCGCGATCTGGTCCGGCCAACCGTAGGGGATTTCGCTGGTAGCGGCCAGCAGGGTGGCTCGGGCGGGATCGAGCGGATCGCGGATTACGGCGATATTACCGCCACGTCCTTCATGGGGATCGCGATCGAAACTCGCATCGCCGTTGAAGGTGTTATTGGCGACGACGAAAGCATACTTGTAATCGTGGGTAAAGGCGATGGCCTCGGCGTTATTGACATCGAAATAGACACCGGTCCAGGTCCGGCCCATCTCATATTCGAGCACCTGGGTGAATCCGGGGATCAGCAGATTCATACCGGTAAAGATGAAGCTTTGATTCATCGTATCGACGGCAACACCGACGCGCCGGCGTATTTCCATGGCGCGTTCGAAGTCCATGCGGATATTGTGACTGGGCGCGCCGGCATCGAGATCGATGATGACCAGGCCCTGGGCATCGGTTCCGCGCACGGCGACCGCCGCCTGGGTATTGGTCTTGCCGGGAGTCACGCCGAAGGGTTTGTGGCCGACCATGGTCCATTCGAAATGAAGTTTATCGTATGCCTGCGATCCGGCGGTTGCGCCGCACGGTAATTCCGCCCAGAAAACGTATCCATGTTCACCGCCGAAATCGCCGCCGTACCAGTGTGCCGCGCCGGGCGAAGCCACAACCAGGTAGTCCGGCTTGGTCAGGCCGTCGCCTCTGGTGACGGCCACGCCGGTCATACCGGTAAGACTGCTGACGCCGGTCAAGAGACGCATATCGTAGGTCGCGATTTGAGCGGCTCCGAACGGATCGTTGAGATAATACTCGATACTGGTACTGAAGGCATAGACACGCGCGGTATTGCGGTCGGTGACGAATCCTACCGGCGGATTCGATCCGTGTTGCGGTGCCAGCGCGATGAACCAGGGCGTCGCCTTGCCGTAGTTCAACGAGATTCTGCCGATACCTTCCGTCAGCGGACTCAAATCGATTTCCTCGAGGGAGATCGCGTCGATGATCGAGATCGTGCCTTCACCGGAATTAGCCACGAAAACGAAGCGGCCATCGGCGGAAACGACCACATCGGCGGGCGCCTTGCCCACCGGGATATGCTTGACAACGATCGGCACGCCATCGGTATTGGGATCGAGCACGGTAACCGAATCGCTGCCCATGTTGGCGACCCATATATAGTAAGGCGTCGGCAAATCGACGAGGCGAACGACGCCGTGACCCCATTCATGAACCAGCTCGGGATCGCGACCGATTTGCGTCGGGTGTTCGTAGTACGAGTACTTGATGTCAATGCGCAGATAAAGGTTCGACATAGGCACCCCGGAAGGCACGGCGATCGTAATGCGATCGCCGTCGATCGAACGGATGACGCCTTCCTTGTAGCGTTCCAACCACATCTCGGTTTCGCTGGGCGCAAACAGCGCGCGCAATTTCGAGGGATCGTCGCCAAGATGCGAGCCCTTAACCGTAATGACCGCGACTGCCGCGCTGCCGGGAGCCGATTCCCAGGTCAGATCGGCGTCCGGCTGGAACCAGGGCTTATCGAAGCTTGTTTCGGGATCGTCGACCACGATCATCAACGGAATGATCATGCCATCGGTCGGCGTGACAGGGGCCTGATTATAGGTCACCGC
>PWZG01000141.1 GCA_003567575.1 PVC group bacterium
GACCTCTGACCTCCGACCTCTGACCTCTTGCCCGACACCATCCATGGCTCCGCGTCATTTTTCTTGTTTTTTTACGCAACCATGCTTGAATAAGTCACTAAGATTACGTGCGAGCAACTATTCACCAGGCACATAAAACATGACCGGCCCCACCAGTCCTCCGGTCCCCAGTTCGGCTGCGCTTGTCCGGTAACTTCGAACAGAAACGACATTATCGCCCCCGAAATTGATCGCATCGGCGGCGTCGAACTCGAACGGCCGGAATGCGGCGCCATGTGCATCGAGATCAAAATCGGCGCCATCATGGTTGGCCCCGACAAACGTGCCGTTGATCCATACTTCCGCCGTCCGGTTCACACCGGCAAACCAGATGTGAACGTTCCTGCCTTCATATTCGGCAGGAACGTGTACCGTTTGACGATACCAACTCTGCCCGTAGTAATGGTGATAACCCTGGTTGGACCAACTCTTGTCGGTGCGTATGGTTTTCCAGTAGCCGCCTTTGCTTTCCGGCTTGTGAAGCCCCATGTAGCGTCCCCATTCTTCGCTGTCGAGATAAAACTTCCATTCATAGCTGAATGGCGCGACGATCTCTCCGCCTCCCTCCATCGTCGCGTATGTTTCACGCGTAATACGCGCGACAAAGCGTTCCAAAAGACTCTCCGCATGATTGCTGTCCAGCATATTGACGTCATAATCCTGTTGAAGTGAGTCTCTGAGGCTCTGCATCCTGTCCAGCGCCTTCTTTTCCGCGGCAAAATCAAAACGGTTGCGATACGCAATGATGTCACAAAAAGCTTCAAGATACTCGAAACCTTTGCGGGTAATTTCAACCCGTATCATCACATCCTCGGCGCCGGCCTCACCGGCAAGCCGCCCCGCTTCGTCAAGAAAACCGCGCAGCTCATCACGCACTTGCGGCGGATAGAAATTGGGGATGTCCCATGAAGCGCCGGTATGGTAATTCCCGTCGCGATGCCGTCGGTCGATCAGACCGTGGTATGCTTTCATGGGGACGGCCGCGACTCCGTAAAACCCTTCGAAAAATTCCTCAAGCAGTTCGTCGACATCCAGCGTATGATCCCAGGCCAGACGGTTACGGACATAAGGGCCCGGATTGAACGTGGCAAACGTACTCGCAAAACTGGGGACCGTCCCCACGGCGCCCAATTCATAAAACAGCGGCAGTTCCTCTCTCAGCCGGTGGATCATGGAGATGGGAAGTCCTGGGCAGGCAAGGTTAAACAGGTAGCCCCTGTCCCATATCTCGTCCGCATGCGGCCGCCATTGTTCATAAAGCCATCGAACATAATTCGATTCAGGACATACCGGATTATTCGGACCGTGGTGTCGGCACTGCCGGATGGGAGCAATCGAGATCGCCAGTCTGCCGCTGGGCTCGACCTTCAGGGGAGGAAGTTCGTAATCGGCATAGGCATAAAGCCCCAGACGCAGCCTGGGATAGTCATCTTCCAACGCCTCCAGAATCCGGTTAATGAACCACACATAGCGGTCCGTGCGCGAGGGGGCGGGCGGTCCTCCGAACGGTGTCGTATAACGCGCGGGAGCATCCAGCGCCAGACAGCCGTCGCACTCGCAATGACCGCTGCCGTCATGGGGACCGACATCGATAATGCGCCGCGTATCCGACGCTGAACCGTCGATTTCAAGACGCTGTCGGATCGCGTTGACGATCATATCCAGCACGTCTGAATTGGATATACAAAGTTGTCTCCCTCCTCGTTCACCGCTTATGGCGCACTTCGCATAGTATTCAGGATGTTCCCTGCGCACCTGTTGATGATTCCTGCCGTCAGGCTTGGGGAACCCGTGCCGCCCGGGCTGTCCCCCCAGCCCGCCGGCCCGAACGCGATTCAAAAACCGGTCATCGCCCCTTATCCGCTGAGGCCCTCTGCGATTGACAAAGGAAGGTATCTGGAGGGTCTGCTGCCTTGCAACGTCCACGGTTTCGCGTCGCGGAACATGGCGGCCGTATTTCCCCGGCATAAACCAGCGCACGCCAAGCTGCTCCAGAAGTTCATACGCGGCGGTCCGTGTCCCTTCATGGCCCATGCCGCCCCGAAGTTGAATCGCATCGTCTTCCACCCAAAGCGCAAAGGCAAACGTATCGCCTCCCCGGCCGATGCGATCATCGATATTCCAGTGAGGACGCAGTTGCTTCTGCTTTTCCATCACCCTGTCGGCCAGCCCATCGTCCGCGGCGGCGCCGATCAGAATCGGAAGCAGTCCGCCGGTATCTTCTCCCTCCGTGACGATGGCAAGTTCCGTCCCGCCGCTCATCAGCGCGATATGCGCCACCAACTCGCGGGCGGCCTGCGCTTCTCCGGGTTGCGGTCCGGCCGGCAACACAATCACCGCGCGCGGTTCACCGTCTTGAACAAGCGCCATTCGTCCGCCGCCATCCGCCGCCACAGTTTCCACGAAACCCATCAGCGCCGGAAAAAACCATGCCGCCAAAACACCCGCATACCATAACATACCATATCCGCCATGCTTCATCATCGCCGCCTCCATCAAGGGCGCTTTCATGTCGGTAATGTAGCGGAATCGGGCTGGCGATGTCAAGTCCGAGTTCAAACGCGCTTCGAACGCAATCAAGACGGGGAAATCGTCTGTGTATTCATAAAGGCGTTGTTCCCAGCCGCCGCCCGCGCTGGGGGCTCACGGACGCCGCGGCGAGCCGCACTCCTGCTCAAAGAGCGCCTTGAAACGGGCCGTTTCGGTGTCGGCCTTGACTTTTGCCATGCAGGTGGCGAGCTGCTCGACGTTGCTTTCGTAGAACGTGCGTCCCTTCTCCGCGGTTGCCGGGAAGGGACTGCCGCTGACCGCCCGTGGCCAACGGATAGGGAATGTGTACGGGCTCAGAGATCCGCCAAGGTCGGGATCGACCGCCGGGGAGGTCGCGGCGATACGCCCCTCCGGGTCGACCAATTCGGGGAACAGGTGGAGCGCGATGCTCGTCTCGACTTCACCGCCATGGTAATCGAACCCGGTTTCCATGAGCGGCTTGTTCTGGTCGCCTCCCAGCAACTGCACGTAGTACGTATAGAGCACGTAGGGCCTGGGACGATCGAGCATCCGGTTACGCATCAGTGCCAGCCAGGCGGAGTTCCCGCCGTGCCCGCTGACCAGAAGAATTTTCGGGAAACCGTTGCGCGCAGCCTCATCGCAAATGTCCAGCGTGAAGTCCATCAGGACTTCCGCGCGGATGGTGATCGCCCCCGTGACCGCGCGCATCGACGTTACATCGGTATAATACAGCGGCGGGAGCACAACGGCGGGCTCGCGATCCGCCGCGGCCAGACATGTGCGCTCGACCTTGAAGGTATCGTTGCCGAGGGGCAGGTGTGCGGCGTGAGCCTCGATACTACCAATCGGCAGCACGGCCAACCCGCATTCCGATGCCGCCGTCTTGAGCGCGTGCGAGGTGAGTTCAGTCCATTTCATCGTCCGCTTCCTTTCTGATTCAACGTGTCGGCCTTGACGATTTATCTCGGCAGGAGCAATTCATCGGCGGTTCGGATTGATAAGAAATCGTTTTTCCGGCGGCACGGGCACCCGTTCGCTGAAACCGGTCTGAAGGGGCGCTTTCATGTCGGTAATGTAGCGGAATCGGGCTGGCGATGTCAAGTCCGGCTTCAAACTCGCGGATCTGTATTCTCACCTCAAAGACGGGTCAGATGCTTAAGTACCTTTTGCATTAAGACGGTTTTTCTCTGACCGAGCTGTTGGCGTTGATTTGCCCAGCGCTTTACCCGTCGGCGTCGGCTGCGTCCGTAAAGGATACAATTTGCAAGATCAGACAGCAGGGAGCCCTGCCCATAAGCGCGTACATAGGTTTCGATGAACTGGGATGTGTTTTGTTCCATCAGGCATTCCAGCGCAAACAAAAAATTGGTAATCTCCTCCGCGGCGGCTTCCATGATCGGGAATCCCGGCAGGTAGGCGTGTTCGAAGTCGAACGAGACCAATCGCTCGCCGGCTACGATGACATGCTTGGGTCCGGGATGTTCATGAATTAGAAGCGTTTGTGACGTCGCGAAGGCACGGCGGTGCCGCTGGCCGGTCGCGGTGGCATACGTTGCGATCCAGGCCAGCTTGGCAGCAACAGGAACCGCGGGATCGCGTAAACTGTCGGAAAGTAAATTCCCGCAGCGGTGAATAAGATTCGGATGCTTGAAGAAAAAATCGTAGGCCGCCTGGAGACGTTCACGATCGGGATAATGGGCGACGGTTTCCGATAGCAGACGATCGCGGAAATCGTCCGGACTATTGCCGTTCAAATACCATAGATACTGAATGATTTCATGGGATACATGACGGTCGACGTGGTGGCGGTTGCGGTAAATCATTTCGAAATCGAACCAGAGAAACGAACCGTCATCCATTATCAGTACGTGTTTTCCGTCTCCGTTTTCGTGAACCAGGCGTGGTTCGTTCTCGCGGATCGCCACCGCATGACGACGTCCCCATTCCGCCAGAAACCTTCGGTACAGTTGGAGACGTTCGTCCAAGGGGCGGTTCGTATCGCGTAACCAGGCGTCTAGTTTGGGAGCATCCACGTATTCAAGCACCGCATACCCGCCGGGCGGGCAGCCGGGCGCCGTTACCGTTACGTCATCGTAGACATTGAAAATCCGGAAATAAGCCGCGATTTCGATGGGCGCCATTTTTTCCGGTTCTGTATGGAGCATCGTCCACGCCTGGCTACATCGGAAATAGTCTCCCGCCCGTCAGAATTTTTAGCGCCATATTCTAGAGCCTCTGTCATAAAAAACAGAAAGCATTCGCTCGCAAACACGTTTTCCTTATGGGCAACCTCGGATGCGCATGTGATCAGGGAAGCGCTTGGGGAAATTTGCGATCCATTGGCCTCGCCACGCCAATCCATGAAGATCGCCATCGAACAGGCGGATCGTCCGGACGGTTTCCAGTATGATATTGGCGTCCACTTGGGCGACTTACTGGACTACGGCCATGAAACGGCGGAGAACTTCAGAACGTACCTCGCCCAGCTCGCTCACGGGCGCAACGACCGCCATACCTGGTATCATGTGGGCGGGAACAACGATGAAAACTCCGTTCTTAACGACGGGGTGGCCATCGACAACGAATATTACCGTAACATCATCGATCCCACGGGCGAATTCACCGGAATCTCCGGGGTGGACAACACGCGGCGTCCCTTTCCGGTTACGGGGACATACGAACGTTACTTCTTTGACGTCGGCAACCTGCGCTGCCTCTTCCTGAGCGATCGAAACGATCTTCCGGCCCCTTACGGACGAGGCGAAGGCGGATTTTACGTGGACGGCGCCATCACGTTGGAGACGTATCGCTGACTGGTCGACCAGGTGATCAAGAATCCGGACCGGATCATTGCGATCTTCTGCCATCATCCGCTCAAAGACACAACCATCGGAACGGGAATCTACGAATCCTGGCGGGGACAATACATGACGCAATTCAATCCGAAACTGTCACGACGCGGCATGTACGCAAGAAATATCCGGACTTCGCGCGTCGTGACACCCGCTGCCTGCATCGCTCACGGCAATTCCAGTTCGGCAAAGTAAATATCGGCTTTCGACAGGATATCGCCGTGGGGTTTGTCCTCCGAGGTTGGATTCATCCGGTAGGCAAAGGGTTCGACGCCGAAAATGTAGGCATGCTGGGAATAATAGCTGAGACAGATACGGCCTTCGGGGTCCTCGATGAACCCGCAGTAAGAGCAATCGCCGGCCGCCGGCAGGTTTAGAACGGGGGTCACGCGCCCTTTTTCGAGCTGCCAGACACCGGTGGTCCTTTGGCCGGGCTGCGCATAATCGGGCATCCGCATATCGCTAAGCCGGGCGCGTCCGGCAACATAATGCCTGTTCTGGTGTCGCAAAATGACCGGGGCATTAATTTTGCCGTCCAGTTCGCTGACCTCCCACTCGGTATACGGTGGCCGTGCGCAGGCAAAGAACGCATTCCCGCTCCCGGCATTGGATCGGACCACGATCCAGGCTTCGCCATCCTCCTGGAACGCGATATCCGACTCGCCGATGATTCGATCGGTGGGACCGACACGCGAAACGGATTGCCAGTTCAGCATATCGTCGCTAATCATGAGCTGGTGCTGTCGCTCGGGTTCGTCGCGCTGGAACGTCCGTCCCGGCATGGCGCCGTACTGCAATCCGTAATAGCGCCCCTCATGGAGGCGCACGCGCCAAAGCCATTGATCGGGATCGCAAACAGGTTGTGGAGAAGTCCAATTGCAGGCATCATCGCTGAAGCAAACGAACTGCTGGAGCTTGCGGCGGGCAACGCCCTCGGTCCAGCTTGCGACGAGCATGGCCAGACGACCGTCAGCCATAGGCACCAGTTTGGGGTCGCGGGTGTCGCCGTTGACCTTGACACGGGCAACTTCGGTAAAACGTTCACGGTCGCTCGATATCGCAACCATGGCCTGTCCGTCCCCTGAAATATGGCCGGCACCCTTGCGGTAGCTGACGATATACATATCATGCCAGTAAATCAGATCGGTAAACGCGTTGTGCATCCCGTCGCGTGTCACGGTTATAAGTCGACGAATTCCGGCCATGGTATGGACTCCTTTATCTGTTGTGTTAATTGACAGTAACTATTCAAGCGGCGGACTCATCATGCGAGCATATAAAGGCCAATCAGCAGGCCGGCGATCAGGCCGGCATTGGCGGCATGGCTGTTCATTCCGTTGGCCTGAGGGATCAACTCATCGTTGACGATATAGATCATGGCCCCGGCGGCGAAGGCCAGCGATCCGGCAATCAAGGTTTCGGAGATGCCGAACACGAGCAGTCCGATCGCGGTTCCCACCGGCGTCATCAAGCCGGCGCCAAGCGTAAACAGCAACATGTTCAGATTCGATAACCCGCCCGCTTTCAAAGGTCCGGCTACGGCCAAACCTTCCGGTACATTGTGCAGTCCGATGGCCAGGGCAATGGCCAGCCCGAGTTCCGGACTCGATTCCAGTCCCGCACCGATGGCCAATCCTTCGGGGACATTATGCAGAGCAATCCCGGCAAAAATGAGGTAGCCGGTCCGTCGCACCGACCCTTGTTTGATACGTAAATGCTCCGGGTTTTCCACGTCCAGATGGTCGCTTTCCGACAGATGGGCGTGCGGCAAGACTCGATCAAGCAGATACATCATGCCGCATCCGAGCAGGAACCCGATCACCAGCACCGTCATGGAACCCAATTCCAGCGCTTCAGGCATCAGCTCGAACACGGATACCGCCAGCATGATACCCCCGGCAAACCCCAGCAAGATGGCCATGGTTTTTTTTCCGGGCGCTCCGAAGAACATAAGCAGAATGGCCCCCAACGCCGTGGATGTTCCCGCCAGAAAACTGTATAGCATACTTTGCATATATTCATTCCCTTCGCATAACCGTTGGTCCTACCCTGTCCTCTTCGCAATATATTGGCACAAGTGATGTGCGGCGTCAAGCGTGACCGAGGATCATTCTGAAGCATTGCCGGGGGTTGAAATTATTTCGCACATTGGTATAATTACGCTGTTCGCAGAAGAAGATTAAGACCGAGTAAGCGGATCGGTTAAGGGTAGCCGAGCAAGGGTGGCGGTTAAGCGGGTGGAGTAAGTGTACGTTTAAGAGCAAGAGCGCCTTCGGAGATCCGTACTCTTACTCGCTTTCTTAAGCGCACTCTTAATCGCCACCCTTGCTTGTATACGCTTACGCGACCCGCTTAAACGAAAAATTGTGCCAATCCATTTTCCGGTGAGGTCAGGAATTTTGAACTGAGACTCTTGCAAAGCACCTCAACAGGGATATGATATGGGGTACGACCGTGCGATTTACAACAACGTCCTTGCGTCAGATTGGTCTTGTATCCGTCGTTTTTTTTCAGGGAATGGCGCGGGTAGCCGGTTTACCTGCCATCGAAGCGCAATTGGCCGGAAACGGCCAGGCGCTCTTGCCGGTCGTAATCTCCGAAAACGCGTCGCCCGCTATTGAAACGCTGGCCGGAACACTGGCGGAATATCTTGAGAGAATCAGCGGCGCTACGTTTGCCGTCGAACGCGGTGACGGGACCACGGGCATTGCCTTGGGTGCGGTTGCGGATTTTCCCGCTCTGGCGATGGACGATTTGTTCGATGCGGACGATATTGCGCGACGCGACCAGTATTTACTGCGTACACATGATCAGGGACTTTATATTATCGGAGCACTCGATCTGGCGGCGCAGCATGGTGTCTGGGATTTTCTTTATCGGCTTGGACACCGCCAGTTTTTTCCGACCGATTCATGGGAAATCGTACCTGAAAAGGAAGATTTGAGTGTAGCGCTGAATGTTTTTGAATCGCCTGACTTCTACAACCGTAGCGGTCCGCGTGGCGCACCCTGGAGCGACGATGCGCGCTGGCGCCGCTGGCAGGATCGCAACCGCATGACATCGGCCTTTACGCTGCGCACGGGTCACAGTTATGACGGCATCATCAGCCGTAACCAGCAGGCGTTTGACGAGAACCCCGAGTATCTGGCTTTGGTCGACGGCGTCCGGGGCGGAGGCATCGGCAACAAATTCTGCATTGCCAATGCAGGCTTGCGCCAATTGGTCGTAGAGGATGCCATCAACCGCATCGGTCCGGCTGATGACAGTCTGTCGATGGATCCTAGCGATGGCGGGAGCTGGTGTGAATGCGGTGAATGCGCGGCGATGGGCAGTGTCAGCGACCGCGTGATCATCTTGTGCAGCGCAGTCGCCGACGCAATCAATGCGTTGGGGTTTGACGCTGAAAAGTATGTGGGAACCTATGCCTATGCGAGTCATTCGCCGCCGCCGGATGTATTCGCGCATTCGAATGTGATTGTCAGTATCGCAACCGCGTTTATTCGCGGCGGGTATACGCTGGACGAATTGATCGAGGGTTGGTCGGAACGCGCGGCCATGATCGGGATTCGCGAATATCACGATGTCCATACCTGGAGTCAGGCGATGCCGCGTAGCGCCCGCGGCGGAAACGTTAACTATCTCGCGGAAAAAATCCCTTATTTCCATGAACATGGCGCCCGGTTCATGAACTCGGAAGCGTCCGATTCCTGGGGCGCCAACGGGCTGGGGTATTATCTATCCGCGCGCTGGCTTTGGAATGTGAACGCGGCCGCCACCTGGGAAACCCTGGTAGCCGATTTTCTGCATAAAGCGTTCGGCGAAGCGCGCGACCCCATGCGTGAATTCTATCACCTGATCGCGGAGGATCACAAGACCCTGCGCACGAGCGAAGACATTCTGGCGCGCATGTACGATACCCTCGATGAGGCGTACCGCCGGAGCGACGATCCGGCGGTCCGCGTCCGATTGGACGAACTGACGCTTTATACACGGTATGTCGAACTCCGGTATGAATTCGGCGCCGCATCGACCGAGGCTACCCGTCTGGAGGCGGCTCAGAATCTTTACCGTCATGCGTATCGAATGCGGCATACGATGATGGTGCATGTGCCGGCCTTGTACCGCTGGTTGCGGCGGTCGAATGTCGAGGTGCCCGAAGCCGCGAATTATCCGCGATTGACGGTCGGCGATGAAGGCGAAGATGTTGAATCCTGGAAATCCAGCGAACCGTTTACGGCGGAAGAAATTGCTGCCTTTCTCGAAAACGGTCTTGCGCAATACGAACGCCTGATCATGCCGTTTCGACCGGTGTTTTTCAGTGACGACCTGGCGCCGGCGGCCGATGCGCTGAATTTGCCGGAGGTAACGACGGGCGATTTCGGGCTTAACAACAGCTTTCGCGGACGTCACCGTATGTTTACATGGTTCACGCCGGAGAATCGCAGTCTGACGCTGGGCGTAACCGCCGGATTGATTTATCAGGATCGGGGCAATGTCGACATCGAGCTTTATTCGCCGCTGGAGGAAACGTTGGAACCGGTGGACGTCAATAACAGTGTGCCGCCCGATGGGGAAACATACGAAATCGTTTTGACGTCGCCCTACGACGGCCTGCATGCGCTGACGTGGTCCGACGGCCAGGATTTGACGCGCTTTGAATTTCCCGCCGGGCATCCCATGACGGTTCGTTCAAGTCTTGACGATCCGGCATCGCTGCGCGGCAATCGCCGGCTCTATTTTTATGTGCCGGAAGGGACCCGGACGGTCGGCGGCTACACGACGCACGAGCGAACCCGGATTTATGACGGAGGCGGGAACATGGTCATGGATTGGGGTGCGGTGGAAGGCGGCGAAGGATATTTCAATATTCCGGTGCCCGAAGGCCGGGACGGCGCGCTCTGGGAATTCCGGAACACCTACGGTAGCCAAATGCTGATAACGGTTCCCCCTTACCTGGCAAGGAATGAACGCGAATTGCTGTTGCCGCGGGAGGTCGTGACGGAAACCTATGTTTGGGGTGAAGATGCGTCCTCGCAAGCCCGCGAATCAGTGCCTTCCTTTTCAGGAGCCACGAGTTATATTCATATCGGTACGCCGGACGCGTTGCAAATCCCCGACAACGCCCCGCTCACGGTTGAGGGCTGGATCTATCTGAATTTGATCGGTTCGCACGACCTGTTGTACAGTAAGAGTCATGCCCGGCGAGGCGGACCTTGCGACTATCTCTTTGGTATCGAGCAGGGTTTTATGGCGGCGTATGACGGTACCTGGCGTTATCCCGATCCGGCGGGAAACGCGGTCGAGACCGGACGCTGGCATCACGTGGCCTACCGTTTCGACGGGGATACGCTGGAGTACTATTTGAACGGCCAGTTGGTCGGTACGAATCGCCATTTCCGGTTCTCCAATCACGCCGATCATTCCGTCAAGCTGGGTGGATACGGCAATCCCGCCACGGGAGATATTGCCGGGATGAAGAGTGACGTGCGCGTGTGGGATCATGCGCGCAGCCCTGCCCAGATTGCGCAGTACAGGGATTATCGTTTGACGGGTTCGGAGGCCGGGTTATTGGGATATTGGCCTTTGAACGCGGGTGTTGGCGGCGAGGTTCGGGACGGTTCGACAAACCGTAACGCGGGTCTGCTGGTCAATGCGGCCTGGACCGTGGCGGACAATTTCGAGTTACGGAGTTCGGACGATACGTTCCGGGTCGCTTTGCCGTTAATCCTTTCCGATATTCAAACAGGGATTCCCGGATACACCACCGGCAACGAGGTGGACGTGGCTGCGTTTTCGATTGCCGAGGGATACAATCGCTATCAATTCACCGGGCAGGACGGCGGGATTACGGCGATCGATCCGTACGCCTGGCGTCCGACCGACACGTTCCCGGAGCGGTTGTCGTTCGAGGCGCCGGAACCGGGTGGGGATATCACGGAAATCGCGTTTCATGTCTGGTTGACCAACGCGAACGAACATGTCACGTTGCAGCGCGCGCGGGGTGTTGTCTTGCATACGGCGGGGCCATTGGAATACGTGCCGATATTTTTAAGGGAAGAAAGCTATATCGATCTCGGCACGCCGGATGACCTCCAGATTCCGGACAATTCGCCGCTGACTGTAGAAGGCTGGATGCGATTCGATGATTTCGACGGCAGACAGCATCTATACAGCAAAAACAATCCCAGTCGCGGGAGTACTTATACCTACATGTTCGGCATCAACGATAACAACACCATGAGCGCCTACACGGGACACGGCGCGGGGACCGACTGGCGGGAAGTAGCGCTGCCGTCGCCTTTGCAATCCGGGCGGTGGTATCATCTGGCCTTCAGCTTCGATGGTGCGAATATGACGTATTATCTGGACGGCGACCCGGCGGGCACGCAACCCTTCAGTTTCGGTAACTTTCCGGAACATTCGGTGACCCTCGGCGGATACAGCGACATCACGGATGTCGGCGGCACGACGAGCGAAATACGCGTCTGGAACCACGCGCGCAGCGGGGAACAGATTCGGACGCACATGAATTATCGCCTGACCGGCATGGAAGGCGGTCTGCTGGCCTATTGGCCGCTGAACGAGGGGACGGGTCTCCGTGTTTCGGATGGCGCGGGAAACGACATTACGGGCACGGTATTCAATGCCGGCTGGCGAGTGGCCACGGATTTTAATCTGCCGCGCTGGGACGATACCTTCCCGTTTATCCTGGCGGCTCCGTTTACCCTGGCCAATCGTGTTACCGGAAGCAGACGGTTTACCGATCGAAATACGGTCGACCTGGTCGCGTTCCCGGTCCCCTCCGGTTATACCGAATTCCAATTTTCCGCGTCAGAAGATGCCGGCGTACTCGATCCGCAAGCCTGGCTTCCGAGCGCCACGGTGCCGGATCGCATCGAGTTTACGCAACCGGGACAGGATACCAACATCGTTTATTATGCCTGGTTCACCAACACCGCCGCGGAAGTCGTGCTGCAACGGGCGCAGGCGGCAATATATTATACGACCAATACGCCGGTTCCGGCGCTGCGTGCGACGCTGGCGCGCGAGCGGATTCCAGGACAACCCGTGGTGATTTACGCGTCGGATATTGACGTGGGTTCGACCGGCGGCGGCGCGGATGGCCGGGTCATGGATATCCATGACCGCGCCGTGGTCTGTCCGGCCGATCCAACCTGCGACCGGACTCCGAACGAGCCCTATGTTACCCTGGCTTCGGAGGGTGTATACCCATTGGGGTTATGGTTGCAAAATGAGGCCGGAAACACGAAGTTGTCAACGGTATCATGCGAGGTCACCATTCATTCCTACCGCGGTTCGAATGTATGGACCGGGGTCGGCAAGACGGATCTATGGCACGACTCGGCCAACTGGAGCGCGGGAGTTCCGCAAGCGGGGCAGGTGGTAGTGGTGGGCCACGGCGGCGAGGTGCGGTTGACCGACGCCACGGCGGCGTTGGCCGCGTTTACGCTGGATGCCGGAGCCACGCTGACCGTCGAGGGCTGGAACAGTGTATTGCATGCGGGAGCGATAACGATTGCCGGTACGATGACCCATCTTGCCCAGAGCGCGACCGAACCGGATCCGGCCACCGGCGAGTGGGTGCCGGATCACCGGATTCTGCTGGTGGGGACGGATTTGAACGTGACCGACACGGGTGTTCTGAATGCCGATTACGTCGGCTACGGTCCGGCGGCCGGTCAGGGAGGCGTGATCCGTGGAGGTGGCTACGGGCATGGTGGCGGCGGGGGATACGGTGGCCGCGGCAGTTCCGGATTCGACGCCCAGATGTATGGTCAACCCTATGGTGTGCCGTCCGATCCCTGGCAGCCCGGCAGCGGTGGCGGGAGGCTCGATAGTACAGGCAACGGCATCGCTGGCGGCGCTATTCGAATAGAGATGAGCGGCCGGGTTACGGTCGATGGTTTGCTTACGGCGCGTGGACAAAACGGTCTTTCAACCCATAGGACGGCGGCGTCCGGCGGCGGGATCGCCATCGACTGCGAGACCTTTCAGGGCGCGGCCAGCGGTCTGATCCGGGTCGACGGCGGACGCGGCAATTATTACGGCGGCAGCGGCGCCGGTGGCCGGATTGCGGTACATTACGATCCCACCGCCCAAGCCGCGCTGGCGAACCCGCGTCCGCCGGTACGGTTTTCGGCCCATGGCTGGCCGACGTCCTCGCGGGGCGATCATTGGACGGTGAAAACCGAGATGGGGACCTTGTATTTTCCGGATTTGACGCTATTGGCGGAATCGCCGACGAGTGCCGCCGTGCTGGATGGACAGCGCTTCTGGCATACGCGGCTGTATATCGGCGATACGTTTTCACGTTGGTCGCCGCAATCCCTGGTGATCAGCAATTGCGTGGTAGCCTTTCCGGAAGGCTTCAAATTGGACGTGGTGACCGACCTGATTTTGGCGGGAACGCAGCCGCCGCTGGCGGGACCGGATATGGCGCGGGCCGGTCTTCACCTTCATGCCGCCCAAACCAATGCGCTGTACGGGGCGCGCCTGCGCGTGGGCCGCGACTGGACGCTTGGATCGAATACCTGGTTCTATCCGCACGGGCATTGGTACAGCGGGGCGATCGTCGGTGTGCGGGTCGGTCGGCACGTCACCCTCGCGGCCGGCGGTGGCATTGATGCCGACGAAAAAGGTTACATGCCTCAACCCGGCAATGCCAACGCCCCCGGCGCCGGCCCGAACCACGACAGCGGCGGCAGCTATGGCGGCAAAGGCGGCGGATCCAGCGCGGCCATCCGCGAAGCTTATGGCATGGCGGCACTGCCGCTCGAACCCGGCAGCCCGGGCGGCTGGCGGGCACGTTCTAACTTCACATCATCCGGCAAGGGAGGCGGTGCGATTCATGTTATCGCCGGCGGTAATCTTCGAATCGACGGCCTGTTAAGCGCCAATGGCGGTCGCGGCTGGTACTATCGCGGGCCCGGCGGCAGTGGCGGCTCGATATTCCTGTCCGGTTGGCGCGTGCATGGCAGCGGCATTCTACAGGCGACAGGCGGCGCCGGTGAGGGAGGGCGCGGACCCGGGGGCGGCGGACGCATTGCCGTGTGGCGTCATATTCCGCTGAATGTTGTGGAACAACGCATCGCAACCCGGGACGTGTCGCGTATATTTTTTATCGACGGCTTCGCGCCCTTTGCCGGTTCGCTGGAGACGGGGGTGTCCCCGTCCGTGCTGACGTATCAGCCGCAGGAAGGCAGCAAGGGGTTTTACACCATCGACGGCACCATGATCATACTTCGCTAATGCATATGCGTCCGCGCCCTCAGCCCTCCAATTTCTCCAGCGCTTTCACGCTATTGGGCCGCAACTGAAGCGTACCCGGTTTGGTTTCCCAATGCGATATGCCCCGCTGGGATACACCAATCTTTTTGGCCAAATCCCTTTGCGATAATCCGAGGCGTTTACGCAGCGCCATGATATCCTTCGCCGTATAACTTTTGCCGGCGACGGACTGTTTTTTCGCGGGCGCCTTCTTAGCGGTCGAGGTTTTCTTCGCAGGCGCCGGGCTGGCGGCCGGAGTTGTCTTCGCGGTTACCGAGGTGGCCTTTTCTTTCTTGTCTGCATCTAAACCCAGTTTATCCATCGCCTGTTTTTTTCCCATCTCGCGAATTTCCGTGAGCGCCTGGACGTTACGAGGGCGTAATGCTATTTTGCCTTTCTTACGTTCCCATTTCGCCACCATTTTCTGGGATACGCCGAGTAATTTTTCAAGCTGCTGCTGCGACAATCCCAACCGCTTGCGCAGTGACCGAATACCTTGCCCCGTAAACCATTTGCCATCGGCTTTCTCGGACGTGACGTCAGGGGGGCTTTCCGGTTGAATTCGGGCAAGCGCTTTTTCGACGGGTTTTTGAGATTTTTCCAACTCCGTGATCTGCTTTTTCATGGCAGCAACCGTACGCTTGAGATGGCTGACGGTTTTTGCCTGCGCGGATACCAGTTTGTTGGATTCCCGTTTGGCAATGCGTGCGATTTCGTCTTTAAGGGTTTTGGCTAAGTTCGACATGGTCGGGTTCCTTTCTCTTTAAAGGGCTAGCGGATCGGTTAAGATTTTGTCTATCTCGCGTCGGGTTACTCCTGTTAAATTATTTCGACTATCGCAATATGCCATTTTTCGCGGTGGAAAGCAAACAAAAAAAGGCGCGTTATAAATCAGCTTCCGGGATCTTCGCTGAACGAGAGCGATTCGTCCAACCAAGTATCCGCGCCGAGAACCGAACGGCGCATACGAAAGGCCAGACGTTCGGCGCTACGTTGCGCCCGGTCCATGGCAAGCAGAACGGATTTATAAGACTGTCGCGGGTTTCGCGCATGCAGCGCCGTTAGGGACCGGCTGACGGGAGCATGGGTAAATCGTTGAAACAATTCGTCTTCCAAGCTGACAAACCCGCGGGCGCTTCCCGGATCGCCCTGGCGCGCGGCGCGTCCGAAGAGTTGCCGGTCAATTCGTTTGGATTCGTTGCGCTCGGTCGCGATCACGTGTAGGCCGCCGATGCGGGCGACTTCGCCGGCAAGTTTGATATCGGTTCCCCGGCCGGCCATATTGGTAGCAATCGTAATCTTACCGTGTAACCCCGCTTCGGCGATAATTCGTGCTTCCTCTTTGTGACGCACGGCATTGAGCAGGTTATATTCCAAGCCGGCGGCATCGAGTTGCGCGGCCAGTCTCTCGCTGGCTGCCACGTTGCGCGTGCCGACCAGCACCGGCCGTTGTTGGGCATGCAAGTTTTGGATTTCATCCACTATAGCCCGCCATTTTTCGTCGGCCGTATGGAACACCTTCTCCGGTTCCAACCGTCGGATACAAGGTTTATGGGTGGGGATTGTAACCACCGACAGGTTATAGATACGCCAGAACTCGCCCGCCGCTTCGGTAGCCGTACCGGTCATACCGCAGAGATGCGGGAAAAGCCGGAAAAAGCGTTGAAAACTCAGACGCGCCATGGTCTCATTGGGTTCGGTGATTTCGATACCTTCCTTGGCTTCGATTGCCTGATGTAATCCTTCGCTCCAGGATCGGTTGGGCATGATTCGTCCGGTAAACTCGTCCACGATAACCACCCGCCCGTCCTGGATCACATAGTTCTTGTCTTTCAGAAAGAAAATGCGCGCGCTGATCGCCTGTTCGATCAGTTCCCGACGGCGTCCGGGACCACGCCAGAGCGGCGGCAACCGTTCCGCCAGCGATTCGACCGCCATCATGCCTGCATCGGTCAACTCCACTTCCCGGTAGCGTGTTTCGAGCGTATAATCGCGTCCCGCAACCAATGCGTCCGCCAACACCGAAGCGGCCCGGCAGGCGGTGCGCAACACGGGATTTTCGCGGCGTTGCGCAATGATCAGCGGCGTTACGGCCTCGTCGACGAGTACGCTGTCGGCCTCATCCACGACAACGGCATGCAGGCCGCGCATGACCATGGTTTCGCGTTCGGCGGCGCGGGGGGCAAGCAGTGCGCGGATGAGGCGGCGTTGCGGATCGCTGATACGGCGCAGGCGCAGGCGGTCACGCAAAAAATCGGCGAGCAACTCTTTGCTGGTGGTATATGTCACCTGCTGCGCATACGCTTCGCGGCGGTCAACAGGTTCCATGGTGGAGGTAACGCATCCGACGCGCAAACCGCAGAAACGATACAACGGGCGGAACCAATCGGCATCGCGTTGCGCGAGATAATCGTTGACGGTAACGATATGGCATGGTCGATGCGTCCATCCCGCCAGCACCGCGACCAGGGCGGCGACGAGGGTTTTGCCCTCGCCGGTGGCCATTTCGGCCAGCATCCCGTCATGCATGGCCAGTGCGCCCAGGATCTGCACCGGATATGGCCGCAACCCGACCTGCCGGAATGCCGCTTCGCGGATGGCGGCCAACGCCGTCGGAAGATGCTGTTCGCGTCCGGTTCCGCCGCGTTGAAAGCGCGTACGATACGCATCGAGTTTCTCGCGCAGCATGCGATCGGACATTCGCTGCATGGATAAGTTATGTTTATCGACCGTTTCGGCATCGCGCATCAATCGTGCATATCGCGCGGCGCGGCGCTGCCAGGCGCCGAACAGAACATGCGTGACCGCGTCCAGCCCGCGCGGCAGGGGATGCGGTCGGCGGATGCCGATACGATGATATTCGAGCGAGGGCGCCGTCATGGTTTCAATTCTTTCGCTGCATAATTTGGCGCAGCCGTCGATATCCCTGCCGCCCGATCGTTTCCGGGGCGACGCGGAAGCGGATGCGTCCGGTTCGATCATGATGCAAACCATCGACATCCACCGGGACGATTTCCGTCCGTACCTCGAAAAAGGTTGCGGCGGCTGCCATCCCTGTTTGATCGCCATGGCTCACGGCAACATCTCCGCCGCCGAACCATCCCAGCGCGGCGGACGGCAAGGTCCGCTGATCGGCGGGGATGACGCGCCATTCCCGCACCTTCAAGCGTTGAGCGGCAGCGCCTCGCAAGCGGACATGCGCATGTCTCAGACCGGCTTCGTCAAACAGCCAATTGGCTTCATTCTGTGAGACAACGGCCCGGAAAACATGTCGACCGGGCTGCAACACGTAGCCGGTCAGCATCCCGCGCGGCAACACCGGTCCCGTCAAGCCCTCCCTGATGGCGGGCGCCCACTGTCCCTCGATCGGTGGGCGCACATCCATCTGTTGCGCCCGTTCCTGTAAATGCGCCAGACGCCGGCGTATCAGTTCGCGATGTTGCCGGATAGGTTCCAGATCGGCCGCCGACGCACTCAGCGCCCGCCGGTACAGTGCATCGTTATAGGCGGCAGCGGCCGTTTCAGCGTTCCATTCGTAAATCCATTCGGCGTCCGTCATTTTCAGCAGCACGGAATCCGGTTGCACGAACGTGCCGCCTGGTGTTTCCATGCCAACCAGGCGGCCCGTCGCGCGCGTCGGCACCTCGACAAAGGTTTCGCACTGCAACACTCCGGGGGCGGAAAACGATGAGGGGAACGGGATCAAGCCCACCAGCGTTGCCGCCAGCGCGGCGCCGGACAAGCTGACGGCGATGGCGCGGGTACGGTTCCGGTCCAACGCCGGATCGGTCAACAAATAATGCACAAACCGGCCGATCGGCATCAGTATCCATGAAACAAAGCAAATAGCTGCCATAACGATACCGGCCAAAAGGAAGCGCCGGCTGACAAATAGAATGATCATCGAGAATACGAATATGCGGTACAGTCCGCTGAGAACACCGTAGCACACCAGGAGCACGGCTTCGCCGCGGCGCCGGGTGGCGGGACGCGCGTTGTGCCGTCCCAGAAGGCGGCCTTCCGTCAGGTAGCGAAGTTGCTGCATACTGCGCGATGAGAGATTGGGAATATCGAGCAGGTCGGAAAGGATATAATAGCCGTCATAGCGCAGCAACGGGTTGCCGTTGAACAAAACGCTGGAAACCGACGCTATGAACATGATGTTATAGCATAGCGCATTGAGTGTGCCCGGCGCGGTCGCGACCCAAACGAACAAGGCCAGCGATGCCACGAACAGTTCCACCATCATTCCCGAGGCCGCCACCAGGATACGTTCGCGTCGTTGCCGGAACGCCCAGCTCGCGGTGGCATCGATATACGGGATTGGGGTAAAGATCATCAGCATAACGCCCATGGTATGGACTTCGCCGTCGAAGCGTTTGACCGCAAACGCATGTCCGAATTCGTGCAATGTTTTCACCAGCACGAGTCCGATATAGAGCAGAAACAGGTTGCCCGGGGCGAGGATACCCTGGCTCTGGTCCATCAGCCGGTCCGCATTGTCGACTGCCTGCTTGCCGGCCATTATCAATACCGCCAGCCAGAGCAGCAGACCAGGCCGGCTGAACATGATCCGTGCATACCATCGGGCCTTATTCAAAAACGCGCTTGGATCGAGCAAGGGAAAACGCGCGAACATGATTTGCGTCAGATACGACGTATGTTCCCGTTGTTTACGGCGACGGTATCGTTCGAAAAACCGTTCCGCGTCAGGCGGCAAGTCGAGTTGCAGCAGGTTGGCGAGGTACAACTGTGCCAGCAGCCGGATGGTTTCATCCTGTCCGGGGGCATGATCCGGGTCGCGTTCGAGACTTTCGCGCCAGACATCTTCAACGGAACGGTCGGGCGACAGTCGGGCGACAAAATCGTAGGCGGCGGGTCGCAACCGGAAAAACTGATTAGCGAACGGATCGTACAGGACGCGCCATTGTTCCCCCCGATAGAGTTGGCGGCGTGACCGTACGCTTGGTCTCAGGGCAACCCGTTGTCCCGACACCCGGTACCAATGTTCGCTGAACATGCGGCTTTTTTCGGCCATATCACCATCCCCATCGCAAGCGCATATAATCGAGCGTACGCCGGCTCAACAACCAGATAGGGGTGCGACGGCCCGCGTCAATGCGGGCCACGCCGGACATGCCGGGGCGCCACCACGGTTCTTCGCCGGCTTCGATCTCGCAATGCACCACAAACACATTGGCGCCGTCGCGTGTCTGCGCCATCGCATCCAATCGCAGAACGCGAGCATCATACGTCTCGGACGGACGGCCGGCAAAAACCAGCCCGACGCCAGCGCCGAGCGTGACATAATCTATGTCGCGCTCGTCCACCTCAACCTCGACGGAGAGATCGGTTAACTGCGCGATTTTGAACAGGACATCCCCCTGGCTGACCGGTGCGCCGACGCGTTCGCGCAGATCGCCCTCGACGACCGCGCCCTCAAACGGGGCGACGATTCGTGATCTGTTAATCCGGTAGTCGATCAGTTCCAGTCGGGCGCGGGCTTGATCCGCCATGGCTTCGGTCATCCGCATGGCAGCCAGTTCGCCTTCCGCGCGCGCTTTTTCGATCTCGCGCGCATAACGGCTCAGATCCGCGGCGGCGGACACCCGTTCGATCAGCAGATCGCGCACATCCAGCGTGGCCAACAATCCATCCGCCGGCAGGGTATCTCCTTTGACGGCATGCACGGTATCCAGATAGCCGTCAAAGGGCGCGGGCAACACCACGGCCAGATCGGGGCGCAGCGAGAAATCGCCTTTGATACGATGCGGCCAGCGTCCGAACATAAGAAACGCAAGGCCCGCAACTGCCGCCACGGCGATCAAGCGGGCGCCGGTATGTTCCACGCCAAGCAGCACGGACGCCCGTTTACGGAGCCAGCGCCAGATGCGTAACCCGAACCAAACGTCGCGTGTTTCGAGCGTTATCAAGCGCGGAGCAGCCTGATCGGCGCATAATCGGAGCCATTTGAGATCATCGTCATCAAACGGGGCGCCGTTTCGTTCGATGGTAAGCACCGCCACCGGACCGTCCTCCCCGCGTAACGGCGCGGAAACCACATGGCCCGCCGTCTGTTGTCCGGCGTAATGCGCATGATCCCTGTTTACGGTGGTATCGTCATCGGTGGGCCAGACGATCTCGCAGTCCTGTTCGAACGCCTCTTCCATGGCGGCTTCCAACGTCTGAACGGCATCCATTTTCTTCTCGAATTTCTCCATGTGACTTATGGCCCGGACGCGGATATATCCTTTACTCAGCCATCCGAGGCTGGCGCGGTCAGCCTTCAAACGCGTCGTCATCTCATTGCAGAGCGTCATGGCGGCCGCCATGAACTTCTCGCGCGCGTTAAGCACCGCCAGCAAGTCCAGGATATCGGAGAAGCGCACCACGTCGGCACGCGCCTGCGTGAGCATTCGTTGGAGGTACCAGACATTCACGCGTTTCGCCACGGCGTCAAGCCGATCCAGCAGCGCATCGGTTTGCCCGGCGGCATGCGGCGTGCGCGCCACCGCCAAGACCAGATTCCCGGCGGCGGCCGGCAACGCCGTCATGACGCCGAGTCCCACCCCCTCCGTAGCGCCGGACAGCGGACCGGACCAGCGTCCTCCCGCATCGGCCACGGCTGCCGCCAATCCTGGATCCCGTAAAAGCACGGACGCCTTGGCTTTTCCCGGCCAAATCGCCAGACACTGCCACTCGGTCCGGTCGCGCGCGCAAATCCATACCGCCGCCGCCATCGCGTCGCCATCGCGTGCCGCCGTTTCCACCAGGTCATACCAGAACTGTTTCGGTGACGGTTCCAGATGATCCCGTTGCGGATCAGGTATCCCGACGGATTCGCCGGCGGGCAGGTTGGGATCATTCATAGATGATATCCTCCTGCAACCATTGTCCCGCGACACCCGGTACGATGCGCGGCGCATCGTTGAGGAATTCCAGGCGAATCCGGCGCAACCCGCTTGCGGGATCCACGACCGGCGAAATAAACGCCACCTTTCCCGTCTTCACGACGGGCTCGCCTTCAGCGAAACGCATGCGTACGGGCGCGCCCGGCGCCGTAAGCGCGGCACGCAGCGCGTGAACATGCACGGTCAGGTAACAGTGGTTGTCGTCAACCAACCGTACCACCGGTTGATTGGCATGCAGGCTTTCGCCCTCTTCAAAATCCAGATCGGCTACCACGCCGGCAAACGGCGCCTCAATCCGCCGTAGCGCATACTGTTGCAGCGCCATCTCGTATTCGACGCGTTCCCGTTCGGACGCCTGTTCGAGTCGTTTGACGTCCAGCCGCGCCAGGGTATGTTCCAACTCCGCGCGGCTGAGATCCTCGCGGCTGACGGATCCGGTCCGTTCATGCAATCGGCGGGTAGATTGCAGCGTTTCTTCCAGCAGGAGCGCGCGAGCGCGCGCGGCCTCCAGCTCGGATGTATCCCGATAGATAAGTTCGCGACGTTCAATCTCCAGTTTTTCCATAAGGGAATCGAGTTCGACAAGGATGGCGCCGGCCTCGACGCGATCCCCTTCGCGATAATGAATCCTTGCAATCCGGCCTGGTACCGGCAGACTCAATTGCACGTCACGATTGGGCTCGACCAGACCCAGTAAAACTTCGGCCTGCGCCATCCCTGCCAACATTACGGCAATCATCGCCGCCACCGTTCCTGTCGTCACACAGTCTTTCATGCATCTCCTTTCAGGGCAGCCGTCGTTGTGGCGGACGGAGGGCGGCATATTCATCGGCTGCCATGGGTTCGGCGTTACGGTTCAACAACAATGTCCCCATCGAGAGGTCCAACTCGATCCAGGCGACTCTATGGCGCGTCAGACTCATCGCATGGGCTTCGCGCGCCTCGGTAAGCGCTTCCTCGGCATCCAACACTTTGCGGCTGTCGCTGCGGCCCTCTTTCATCCGTTCAAGTTCCGTTTGCAACAGCGACTGATGCATATCCCGCATCTGCCGGTATCGTTGCGCCTGTTGATAATGACTCATCACGCTTTGCAGGTCGGACGCCATTTGGTTACTCAATGCGATTGCCGTATTTTCCAGGGTCATCAAGCCTTGACGGGTACGCAACCAGGCGGCATCGTATTCGTTCCGTTCGCGGACACCGAGCGCGAGCGGCACCCGCAATTGAAGGCCGACCGACCAGGCGGCATGGCTGCCATCCTGAATTCGGTCCCAGGCTTCACCGCTGGTTTCGCCCAACCCGTTCAGGCCGTATGTCGCCTGCAGATCGAGTTGTGGCCAACGCTGATTACGCGCGAACGCGAGACGGACGTTATCCTGTTCCAGGCGGTGTATGAGAATCAAGTATTCAGGATGCAACGACAATGTTTTAAGAAGCGCATTTTCAAGATCGATCTCTGCTTGTTGCAATTCCGGCAGGTCTTCGGCCATAATCAAGGCATCGGATACCGCAATGGTTTCCGAGAAAAAGGTCCGCAACCGATTGGATGCGGCCCTGCGTTGCCGGCGGGCCTCGAGATATTGCGCATCGCGCACCGCCCATCCCGCTTCCGCCTGTCGCACATCCAAATCGGTGGCGCGTCCCGCCGCGGCGCGTTCCTGGAAGTCTTCGAGGATTTGTTCGGCCACCCTTACCGAATCGGTACGGAATGCCACCCGTTGCTGGGCGATATACAAATCCCAGTATGCCGCCTCGGCGCCTGCCATCGTGCGCATCAACTGGCGCCGCCATTCGTGAAACGCCGCCTCGGAATCTTCACGCGCCAACCATACGCGCGCATAGACGGCGCTGAATCCGCCGTTTTTCAGTAGCGGCTGGGTGAATGTCAGCCCGAGAAAACCATCGAACTCGCGGTCGGCGCCCTCCATTTCCCGTTGTTCGCGTAAATTATTGTCGATATCCCGCAAGGTATACCCGAATCCGAGGCGGCCGCCGGTGGGCAACGGTTGTTCGATCTGCATATTGTAAACGCGTGTTGATTCCTCGAAATCGTCGACGCCTTGCGCAATGAACATTTCCGCCGTGTTTTCACGCTCCGTATGCGCGCGTTCGGCGCCCATTACAAGCGACGGCTCATAAACGGCGCCTTGCTCGGCGCGGAACGAACGTTGCGCGGCCAACCAGCCGGATTTGCCGGCGGAAATTTCGAGGTTATGCATCAGCACCCGTTCCCGACACTCGTTCAGCGTCATGGAAACGGGCTGTTCCGCTTCATCCGCCATCACATACATTGCGCTACCGGCGGTCAGCAAGATCGCCGCCGCCGCCATCATTCCGGTTAAACGAATCATCATGTTTTGTTGTCTCCCTGACGTGATTTATATATAAAGCACAAATATAAAGCAAGTTAAATGACACTGACCCGAATGGCACTTACTTAAGCTCATTGAACACAAAAGGGCGTGAAAAGTACGTGCTGCAATGACGAAACACCCAAATACCCACGTGTCAAGGCGAAGCGCGTAGCGCGAAGACTGAAGCACGA